>JAYVNZ010000071.1:0-14064 GCA_043758185.1 Gemmatimonadaceae bacterium
GGGCCTGGTGCTTGGATACATTGGCGATCGACTCGCCGGCCAGCGGCAGTATCCCGCGGCGATCGCCGCCTATCGCAAGGCGCTCGAGATCGTTCCATCAAACCTGCGCGTGCGGGTCAACCTCGCGAACGCGGAACGTGACGGCGCGACGGACCCTGCGCAGCTTGCATCGGCCATCGCGGGCTATCAGCGCGCGCTCCAGCGGGATGCCGCGCCGGCGCTGACGCTGGTGAACCTCGGCATCGCGCAAGCAGCGGCTGGCGACACCGTCGCCGCGCTCGCAAGCTGGGGCGACGCGGCGCGACACGACCCGTTTGAACCATTGGCGCCCTTCAACCTCGGCAACGTGGCGCTCGTGAGTGGTCGCCTGACCGATGCCGTGACGGCGTATCGAAATGCCCTGGAGCGCGACCCCAGCCTTGTGCCCGCGCATTTCAACCTGACGCGCGCACTCGTTGCCGCGGGAGACAACGCCGGAGCACTCCAGGCCATTCGCAATGGACTCGCGTTTGACTCGTCGAATGTCGAGGCGCGGCAGATGGCGGTGCAACTGCAGCAGATAATTCGGGGAGGCGGCGCCCGCCGTTCCGTACCGCCGCCCGTCAGATAGCGTCGCTCGACATTTCCTCAACCAGCGGAGCAACGATGACCCATCAGCATGGAATGTCGCGCCGACAATTCACTGGCCTTGCGGCCTCGGGTGTCGCAAGTGCGTTCGTCATGCGTGGCGTTGCCCCCATGGCGGCTTCGCAGCGTGCTGCCGAGTGGGGATGGCCGGGCTACGGTGCGGCAATCGTGATCGACAACCTGGCCACGCCGGGACCGTTCAACGTGCCTAACGCCTTTGCGCACCCCTACACGCCACTGATGGTTGCCAACGCACGGGCCTCCGGCATCACGGCGGTGAACGTCACGCTCAGCGCAGGTGGGGTGCTCGGCACGCAGGCGTTCGAGGCAACGCTGCGCAACATCGCCTTCCTCGAGAACGAATTCGATCGACATCCCGATGCCTTCGTGAAAGTGAAGACCGTTGCCCACATCCGGCAGGCGAAGGAGAGTCATCGCATCGGGCTCATTCCCGGCTTCCAGGATGCCACCATGCTGGAGGGCGACGTATCGCGCGTGGACCTGTTCCATCGGTTGGGCATTCGCATCATCCAGCTCACGTACAACGTGCGAAACCTGCTCGGCGACGGCTGCCTCGAACCGGCGAATGCAGGCCTCAGTGCATTGGGGCGGGCGGTGGTGGCACGCATGAACGAACTGGGCGTGCTCGTCGATACGAGCCACTGCGGTCGACAGACGACGCTCGATGCCATCGCCGGTTCCACGAAGCCGATTGCCGCGACGCACAGTTCATGCGCCGCCATCAACGACGTGCCGCGCGCCAAGACCGACGACCAGATCCGCCGTCTCGCTGACCGTGGCGGCGTGATCGGGATCTACATGATGCCGTTTCTCCGCGCTGCCGGCCAGCCGACCGCCGACGATTTCATCCGGCACCTCGAGCACGCGGTGCGCATTGCCGGTGAGGACCATGTGGGCGTGGGATCCGACACCTCGATCACCCCGCTGGAGTTGACCGCCGAGTTTCGTGCACTGCACGCGAGCTTCGTGAGACAACGTCGCGCCGAGGGCATCTCGGCACCAGGCGAGGATGAAAACGTGTTCAACCACGTCCCTGAACTCGATTCCCCCCAGCGCATGCACCGCCTCGCGGATCGGCTGGCGGCGCGCGGCCATTCGTCGGCGCGCATCGAGAAGATCATCGGCGGCAACTGGATGCGGCTGTTCGGCGAGGTGTGGGGATAGGGGAAGCCGCTGAGGAGCCCGAAAACTGGTGACTGGCTACTAGTAACCGGTAACTCGCAGTTGGAAACCGGGCACGAGTTACGAGTCACGAGTTACGAGTTACGAGTTACGAGTTACGAGTTACGGGTTACGAGTTACGAAGCATCAGAGTTACGCACGCGGTGCATCAGGGAATCAATACAGGAGTCGCAGCTGGCGTGATCACGTGCGGCGCGTTCTGGAGCGCGCGATTGATTGGTCCCACGCGGTCGCGGAGGATGGCGTCCAGCCGCGTCTGCGCCTGGTCCACTTCCACACCGAGTTCGCGCGCCCGCAGCACCTCGCCTGCCGTGGGAGGCATCATCGGCCGAGCGATCATGCCCGTTACCGTTTGTACCTCCTCGCGGAGCCGCGGATACTGGCGGTAGCCCAGGCGCGGTAGTGGCCGTGCCAGCACCGAGTCGCGGAACTGCTTCAGCTCGGCGGAAGCGCTGGCCACGTCCTTCAGCAACTGCGGGTCGCGGGCAGGACCAATGCGCGCGCCGGCCTCCGCTCCATCGTCGGCAAGGGCCGGCTGACGCAGTTGCTCCCGGAGCCGGGTGAGCTGCAGCAGCACGTCGTCCGTTGTGGCGACGATGCGGGTCACGTGTTTCACCAGGTCCGTCATGCGCGTTGCTTCCGTGCGTTGCGCCACGAGCTGCTCCGCCGACATGTCCGATCGTGGATCGAGTTCGACACGAACATTCTTTGCGTAGCGCGCGCCATCCACCGTGAGCGTTGCGGTGTACGTGCCCGGCATCACGGGTGCGCCCACGTTGGGCGCATACCGGGCCTCGTATTCGTTGTCGGAGCTCTCCGCATCTGCCGCGCGCATTCTGCGCGCGCGCACCGCGGTGAGCGACGTGTCGAGCGGAGTTGCACCCGGCGCCAGTGGCGTGGGCGCAACCGGTGGCGGCTCTCCACGGAGATCCCACGCCACGCGGTTCAATCCTGCGTCGTCCGACACCCTGCGAAGCCGACGCACGGTGCGGCCTTCGGCATCGGTGATCACCAGGTTCACCTCCCCAACAGGCTGCGACTTGAGGTGGTAGGTGATGAGCGCACCCGGTGCAGGATTGTCTCCTGTCCACTTGCGCTGCCCAAGGTTTCCGTCTCGGCTCCATTCACTCCAGCGGATGGCGGGCCGGATGTCGAACAGTGTCACGGCCGCCTCGCTCGCTGCGCGCCGCTGGAGGAAGGTGACGTCGTCCATGATGTAGAGCCCTCGGCCGTGCGTCGCCACGAGCAGGTCGTTCTCCCGCGGATGCACCTGGATGTCGCGCACCGGCGTCACCGGCATGCTGCCGCGGATCGACAGCCAGTGTGCCCCTCGGTCCCACGATGCCCACACGCCCATCTCGGTGCCGATGTAGAGGAGATTCCGGTTGCGCGGATCTTCGCGCACCACGTGCACCCACGCCGCGGACGATGGCAGGTCGCCGGTGATCGCATGCCACGTCGCGCCGTAGTCCGTGGTCATGTACGCGTACGGGGTATAGTCGTCGTCCTGGTGGTGATCGGCCGCCACGAATGCCGTGCCGCGATCGAAGTGCGACGCCTCGACGGTGGGAATCCATGCATTCGGTTTGAGGCCCGGCACCTTGGTGAAGACGTTCGACCAGGTGCGACCGCCGTCACGCGTGACCTGCACGTTGCCATCATCGGTGCCCACCCATACCACGTTCGAATCCAGCGGTGACGGTGCGATGGACAGCATCGTGGTGTGGAACTCCGCGGCCGTGTTGTCCACCACGATCGGACCGCCGGACGATTGCTGCTTGGCCGGGTCGTTCGTGGTGAGGTCGGGCGAGATCACCTGCCACGAGCTGCCATAGTTCGTGGACTTGAACAGCACGTTGCCGCCGAAGTAGACCACCTTGGGATTGAGCGGCGACAGCGCGATTGGTGCATTCCAGTTGAAGCGGTACTTGTGCGAGACCATCGCGTCACCCACCGAGCCCACGCGGTTGGGATACGGGTAGATGGTCTTCTGCGTACCGGTGCGCGTATCGGTGAGGTTGAGCATGCCGCCCTGCGCATCCGAGTACACCAGCCAGGGCTTGTCCATCACGGGCACGGTGAAGAAGCCGTCGCCGCCCGACACGGTGTACCAGTCGTTCTTCCTGTTTCCCTGGCTGGAGAAGGTCTGGCTCGCCCCGCACCAGTTTCCGTTGTCCTGCAGCCCGCCGCAGACCATGTACGGCTGCTGCATGTCGTAGTTGATGTGATAGAACTGCGTGAAGGGAAAGGTGTTGACGACGTCGAAGTTCCTGCCCGCGTCGTAGCTCACCTGCCAGCCCCCGTCGGACCCGCTGAGGATGTAGCGCGGGTTTGTGGGATCGATCCAGAGCGCCTGGTGGTCGCCGTGCACATCCCGACCGATGGTCTTGAACGTCGCACCGGCATCCTCGGTAAGGTAGAGCGAACCGGAAAGGGCAAAGAGACGGTTCGGGTTCTGCGGATCGACGCGAATGTCGGCGTAATAGAACGGCCGGAAGTTGATGTTCGGATCACGGCTCACGGTGCGCCAGTGCGTACCGGCATCATCGGAGCGCCACAGTTCCCCTTCGTCCTTCGTCTCGCTGATGACATACACGATGGACGGATCGCTGGGCGCCACCGCGACGCCGATGCGATCCATGTCCTTCGCGGGCAGGCCATTGTTCTTGCCCGGGCCCGACAGGCGTTCCCATGTCGCGCCCCCGTCCACGGAACGGTAGGCGGCGGTCTGTCCGCCGCCCGACTCGAGATGCCATGCCCACCGGCGGTAGGTGTACATGCCGGCGTAGAGGATATTCGAGTTGTCGGGATTGGCGGCGATGTCGGAACATCCCGTTTGCGCATCGACGTAGAGCACGCGCGACCAGGACTTGCCGCCGTCACTGGTCTTGAAGACGCCGCGCTCCTCGCTGGGACCCCACTCACGACCGAGCGCACAGGCGTACACGATGTCCGGCGAATGCGCATCGATCACGATGCGCGCGATTTTCTCGGACTTCACCAGGCCAACGCGCGTCCAGTGCTCGCCCGCGTCGATCGACTTGTACATCCCGTCACCAATCGACGCGTTGTTCCGCGGATTGCCCTCGCCGGTGCCGACATACAACACATTGGGATCGCTCGGCGCCACGGCAATCGCGCCAATGGACGTGGCGCTCTGCCTGTCGAAGATGGGCTTGAAGGTCGTGCCCGCGTTGGTCGTCTTGATGATGCCGCCGTTCGCGCCGGCCACGTAATACACGTCGCGGTTGCCCGGCACCCCGACCACGACGGACACCCGGCCGGCCTGGTTTGTTGGGCCCAGCGACCGCCACGCGATCCTCCCGTGGCCATCCGTCACCGAATCGGGCGACGAAAGCGTCCGTTGCGCCGAGCCGGATTCGGAACTGCGCGCTCCAGCCACCTGCGCTGATGCGGCAGTCGCGAGCAGGCCGAAGACCGTGACGAGTGCGACATACAGCACGCGCACGCGATGGGGTGTGAGTGTCATGATGAGGGCGAGTGAGTTTCTGGAGGTGGGACTGTGCAACAAAGGGAGGCACCGCTCACGCGCGACCACGCAGCGGTCAGGGGGGCGGGCTGGCGCCGCCGGCGTCGCCACCCGCCTGCGACCCCGTCGTCTTGAGTGCGATGGCGGCAATGGCGAAGAGGCCTCCCGCCAGGGCGAGCGCACCAATTGTCGTCCGGGAGCGACTCAGTTCGCTGCGCTCGACGCTGCGCACGTACGCCGCCGGAAAGTTGACCACTCCCTCGCCAGTCCATGGCTGGGGAGTGCCGTCGGAGAGTTGCACTGTCTCGACGGCAAGACTCAATTCGCCACCCGGCTGCATGCGGGTGAGTATCCCGCTTGCCGATTCCACGCGCGGCCCGAGGTAGCGGGCGAGTTCCGCCGTGCCCTCGTTTGTGAGGCGCAGACGCACCCGCTGTGACTCGGCCAACGGAATTCCGGTGACCGGCTGGTACGCGTAGCACGCGCTGTTGAGTGCGAGTGCCACCGAAGCGACACTGAGTGCGCACCGACGAAGTCTCATCATTGCCCGCGCTGGCATCCGAGGAATAGGCGCGGGCTGTGCCCGCACCCGGGAAATGACAGGCCGGCGGGATCACCTTGACACCGTGATCCGGCCGCCTGCCCGTCGTGCAACCCGTGGCCTACTTGCAGAGCGCCGGGGTGTTGACGCATGGGTTGCCCAGCCGCTCCACATTCGGAATGGGAAAGAGCAGACCCGGCACGCTGAATGCCGATTCGAAGTTCGGGTTGGCCGCCCATTTCGCGTCCTTGATGCCGAAGCGGTACATGTCGCTGAGGCGCCGGTTCATGAGCCACAGCTGCGCCTGACGCTCGTGGCGCAACATCGCCAGGTCGGTCACCTGGCCGGTGAACGCAACCTTGGCATCCAGTGCCCGCACCGCATTGACCTGGCTCCGGAACTCGTCGGAATTACCCGCAGCCAGCGCCGCTTCCGCCAGGATGAGCCTGAGTTCGCGCACGCTCGTCTCGGTGAACACCCCCGACAGCGTGCCGAAGGCCTTGAATTGCGCGAGCAGCGCCTGTGTCGTGACGTCCTTGGCTCCGCTGAGCGGGTCGATGAGATTCGAGTATACCGCGCCCACACGATGCTCGTTCCGGCCATTCACCTCGAACCAGATGTTCGTGCCCGCGGTGGCTTCGAGGTTGCTGATGAGCAGGAACTTCTGGTCTGGTGACGCGCTGGCGATGGCGGCTGCCGCATCGCTGTTGGCGCCAGCCACGCTCACTAATGGATTCGCCTGCGTGGTACCCTTCGGCGTGATCTTCGCCCACACTCCCTTGGCGTGCTGAACTCGTGCCCGATAAGCGAGAATGTTGAACTTCAGCGCGTTGTCCTTGCCAGCCGCGGCAATCGGCTGCGCCTTGTTGAGATACACTACCGCCTTGTCGTACAGCGTTCCCATGTTCGCTCGCCCGATGGGCGCCGCCGGCGTTCTCTTGTTCGAGAACGCATAATCGTCGTACATGTCGGCGATCGTCGCATAGGTGACGGCCGCGTACAAGTAGGCGCGCGCCAGGTCCAGCTTGTCCGTGAGCGTCCCTGCGGTGTTGAAGGCTTCGAGCCGGGTGATCGTTTCATCGGCAAGGTAGCGCGTTTCGCCGACGCTCGGGAAGGCAGCGTCGATGAACTCGTTGAGGTAATTGGCGAGTCCGCCGGTCTCGATGTCGAACCAGGCATCGCGCGAGCCGATCCAGTCCAGTTCGTCGGTGGCCACGGCATACGGCACCGTGACGCCGGACAGCATGCGCGCGAGCGCCGCGAGCACGCCACTCGCCTCGGCCGTGGCGGCCTGCGGGTTGCTCAGCGCGGACTCTTCAACGTTGTTCGGGTTGCTCACCTTGAGGATGTCGCCGCAGGCAGCGGCACCAAGGAGCAGCGATCCGGCAACCAGCAGCCGGCATCGCGAGGAGCTCTGGGAGATCTTCGTCATCAGCGGTGTCATGTCAGAAGCTCATGCGAAGGTTGAGACTGAGCGAGCGCGGGAGGGGAAAGCCGAACGCATCGATGCCTTCACCGAAATTGGCATCCGTACTGCCGCCGGAACTCCGGCCGAAGATGTTGACCTCGGGGTCCACGCCGGGATACTTCGTCCAGAGGGCGAAGTTGCGTGCCGCGAACGTGACGGCCATGTCCGACGCCCCGAATGGTGCGGCGACCCGGGCTGGCAGGAGATACGTGAGAGACAGTTCGCGCCACCGGAGAAAGTCGCCGGCAAATTGCTGATTGAGCCCGTCATATGGGGACAGGGCCTTGAGCTTGTACGCGTAGACCAACGCGGCGTCGAGTCGCTCCTGGGGCGTGCTTGCCGGATTCAGGATGGTTGCCTCGGTGCGCGCGCGCAGCTCGGTGTTCCCACCGTTGGTCGGGTTGGCCGTGCGGAAGGCATCCGTGAGGTTCGAGATGGTGTAGTGGCCCGCGCGGTACTCGAAGTTTGTGCCGACCTTCCAGTTGCGATGCAGGGTCATCGTACCGCCGAACGATCCCTCAAAGTCAGGAAACGGCTTGCCATCATAGTGGTCGAGCTTGTCGCCGTTGTTGTTGTCATCGGCCGCGAGCGGATCGACATTCGCGAGCGAGCGTGGGCCGGCGAGATACGCCAGCAGTTCTGCCTGCGTATCCGGCTTGCCGTCCTTGTTCACGTCGAACGGAAGCTGGCCGGGCTGGAGGCAGATGCCGCCGCCAGCTGTCTTCGTTGCGCCACCAATGCAGGCGTCCGGCAACTTCGCGCCGAAGAACGAGCCTGGCGCGTACCCTTCCTTCACGAAGTTGCGGTACCGCGGATAGCTCCCGCCAACCTTCACCGGAGGCGCACCACCCAGGCTCGTCACGATCTGGCTGAGGAAGCCCGTATTGGCGTAGACGTCGAGCGAAACGTTGGGGCGGTTCAGCACGAAGGCCTTGCCCTTGAGGTCCCAGCCAAAGGCATCGAGCTGGCCGATGTTGTCCAGCTGCGCATTCACGAAGCCACCCGTGACCGGAAACTGGCGCGCGTACAATGCATCCTTCACCCGGCGCTGCCACCGCGTGAACTCCAGCGACGCGCGATCGCCGAGCAGGCCGACCTCCGTGCCGAACTCGAATTCCGTGGAGACTTCCGGCTTCAAGTCGGGATTGCCGAGGTTGCCCGGAACCAACCCTGCGCCTGTGGATGACGCGAGCGCCCCGTAAGTCGTCAACTTGTCGAACGCGCCGGGCTGACGGCCCGCGCGTCCCACGGCGGCCCGCAACCGCAGCGTGGAGATGTAGCTGGAGATGCGGCTGTCCTTCCACGATGGCCGGTCGCTGGGAATGATGGAGAGCGAACCCTGTGGATAGATGACACCGCCGGATGACTTGCCGAACGCGCTGTTGCGATCATAGCGCGCGCCGCCCGTCACGAACATCCAGTCGTGGTAGCCGACCTGCTCCTGCGCGAACACACCGGTATTCACGATCTGGCCGAACGACTCGAAGGCCTGCGGGGTTGCTCCACCGCCCAGTACGGAAATGCCCGGGCCTGGGAAGCTGGTGGTCCGGCCACTTTCGTCTGTCTCACGCGTGAGGAAACCCTGCGCGCCGAAGATCAGGTTCGACGACAAGCTCCGGATGACCTGGCCCGAGTACCCGCCATTCACGCTCAGCGTAATTTCCTGGTGCGAGCGATCATCCACATCCGCGCGCCCGGCATTCGCGCGGTTGATGCGCTGGTCGAGGTTGTTGCCGAAAGGAATGAAGGCGGCCGAGCGCTGCGACGTGTAATCGACGCCGAACGTGCCGTCGAGGTTGAACGACGCCAGCGGGATATAGCTGGCGCGCAGGCTTCCGTTGAAGTGGCGGCTGTCCTGCTTGGTGGTGGGCTGGAGCAGCTCCCGCTCCGAGGCGAACGAGCTGGCGCCCGTGGGGTTGCCCGGCCCCTTGCAGGTACCGTCGCCGTTGCTGCCGTTCGTGGGATCGGTGGGGCTGGTCTTCGACGCGTTGCACTGTGCGTTCTCCGGCTTGGAGAACAGGGCCACCGTATATGGCGCGTAGATGCTGTTGTTGTTCTCGGGAATTTCGTTGTGGGTATTGGCGTAGAGCACGTTCGTCTGGAGCTTGAACGTCTTCGTCGGCGCGAGCCCAAGCCCCAAGGTGCCCTGGTAGCGGTTCACGATGTCCGCCATGTTCACGCCCAGCCCCTGATAATCGAAATTCTTGGCCGTGAATGGACCGTCCTCGCGATAGCCGCGCAGCGACCCGAAGTACGTAACCAGCGCCGTTCCACCCGACACCTGCCCGTTGAGCGTCGTGGCACGACCCGTCTCGAACAGCTTCGTCGCGACATCACGGCTGAAGGGCGTGAACGCGGTCACCGGGAATCCGTAGTGCTGTGACAGGCGGGTTGCCTGCGTATCCGAGCGCGCAAAGCCCCATTCCGCCTGGATGCGATCAGTGGGATACGTCTTGGCCGCCTGGTCCGCTTCGAACACCCACTTCGGCGCCCCATTCGTGCCCTTCTTCGTGGTGATCAGCAGGACGCCGTTCGACGCCTCGGTACCATACAACGTGGCTGCCGCAGCGCCCTTCAGCACCTCGATCTTCTCGACCGCCGACGGATCGATATCATCGAGCCGCGATGGCCGGCCACCGCCGCCCGTTCCCACATACCCGTTGCCGAACCCGCCCCCATTATCCACCCGCACGCCGTCGACATACACGATCGGCTCGTTGGACTGCGACAGCGACGCGCTGCCCCGGATGCGGATGCGCGCGCCCTCACCCGTGGTGCCAGAGGAGGGCAGCATGACCACGCCGGGCTCGCGTCCCTGCAGGATGTCGGAGAAGCTCGAGATGGGCGCATTCGTGGGGGCCGTCACCGACGCTACGGTATTCCCGAGCTTGCGCGCCTCCACCTGGCTGCCACCAGTACCGGTGGTCACCACCTCCGTGAGCTCGAGCGCAGACTGCGACAGCTCGAATTCAACCGTTGCCGTTCCACCCGGTTCGACCACCACGCTTTTGGACAGCGCGCCGTAGCCGAGCAGCCGCGAACGCACGATGCGCGTGCCCGGCGTGACGTTCAGGATGCGGAACACCCCCTGGGAGTTCGTCGCCGCCCCGATGGTTGCGCCGGTGCCCGCAACGGTGATCTGCGCGCCGGACAGCGGTCGGCGACTTCCACGATCCAGCACCGTTCCGGTAATGGTCCCGGTGGCTTGCGCGTGAAGTGCTGGCGCCACGGCGATGGTGGCAAACGCCAGCAGGTGGAACCAGGTGCTCGCACGAAATGACGATCGCATGCTGCGCTCCGAATGGGTGGGAACTACTGAGCGGGAGGGGCACAACGATACCACAATGATACGCTCGCACAGGGCAGACCCGCCTGCCTGACGCGACGTCACGATCGTGGTGGTATTGTTTTGACATCTATCCTATGCACTCACCTGGCCGCCCTGTCAAGCACGTGAGTGCCAAGTACGCCATGCATGCAATTGCGGGCTCGCCTACTTCACGCGTACCCCGCCCTTCACCACCAGCGCCACGCGTCGCATCACGCGCATGTCGGTGAGGGGGTTCCCGGATACCGCGATGATGTCCGCCACCTTTCCCTGCTCTACCGTTCCCACGCTGTCCAGTACACCGAGTGACAGCGCAGGCCAGTACGTCGCGGCGCGGATCGTCTCCATCGGATCCATTCCATAGCTACGGACCCAGGTGACCATCTCCTCCGGCGTCGCGTAGCCGTGAAAGTTGGCCGGCACCCCCGCGTCCGTCCCGACGAGAAGCCGCACCCCGCTCTCGCGCAGCTGGCGGAACTTGGCGGCCAGCGTGGACTGGCGATTGGGGACGAACCGGTAGTAGCTCAACGTGTCGAGCCGCTGCAGCGAGCGGCGAATGTCGGCCGCGATATCCGCTGGAAGGCCCTGGTACCATTCCGGATCGTTCACGTACGCGGAATGATCGCGCCGCGTGGCGTAATTGGTGAGGACGTCGATGGTGGGGGTCCAGTACAGCGGTGGCCGATTGCCCTGCGCCGTGCGCGCGCGCAATGCATCCATGATGTCAGCGGGATATTCCGGCGATGTCGCGAGCCCGGTGTGCTCGAAATCATCCACGCCCGCCGCCAGGCCGCGCCGGATTTCCTCGGGCCGGTGCGCATGCGCCACCACGGGCAGCTTGCGCTTGTGCGCCTCATCCACGATGGCACGCACCTCCTCCAGCGTCATCTCGTCCTGATCGATCAGCTTGATGACGCTCACTCCCGCATCCGCCAGCGTGGTCACCTTTGCGCGAGCGTCTGCAACCCCGTTGATGCCCCACCGAAACGCGTCCGTACCGGGATATGGTGCGTGCTGCAGGAACGGCCCCGCGGTATAGATCGTCGCGCCCACGAGCGTGCCGCGCTCGATGGCGCGCTTGACAGCGATGAGCGGCTCCAGCGGGCCACCCAGGTCGCGCACGCTCGTCACGCCATGCATCAGGGACTGGCGCGCCGCAACGGGAATGACGTCCTTCGCCAGGCGCGCCGGATACGTGCTGTCCCAATGCGCATAGTTGCCATGCCCTGCCAGCATCAGGTGCGCATGCGACTCGAAGAGTCCCGGCAACACCGTCATGCCCGTGGTGTGCACGACGGTTGCCCCCGCGGGGATGGCCAGCTGTCCCACCACTCCCACCGCAGTGATGCGACCGCCGGCAACCAGCACGACGCTGTTCCGCACCGGCGTCCCGCCGTTGCCGTCGATCAGCGTACCGCCAACGAGTGCGAGGGCCGGCGCGCGATTGCCTGGCTGCGCGACTGCAATTCCGCCTGGCAGGGTTGAACACAGGATGGCAAGCGTACGGACGAACTGGTGCGCGCGTCGATGCATCGGGCCTCGAACGGTTCAGGTGGGGTCGCGCCATAATGTGGCACCGCTCACCGTCTGTCCAACACCACCGGTTGCGTACCTTGACGCCGTGCAACCCTCTGGAGAAGGTTGGATGTCGCCGTCTTCCCTCCCAATCCATGAAGGACCTCCCGTGATCGACACCCCTCGCGCCGTTCGCGTGGCTGCCCTCGTCCTTGCCCTGCTGGCCGGAACTCCGGCGGCCGGTGCGCAGGCCCCACGCGCCGATACCCTCCGCCTCACCGGACTTGCGCACAGCGTGGAAGTGCTGCGCGATCGCTGGGGCATTTCGCACATCTACGCGACGAACGAGCACGACCTGTTCTTCGCACAGGGGTATACGGCCGCCCGCGATCGTGCCTTCCAGTTCGAGATGTGGCGACGGCAGGCCACGGGCACCATGTCGGAAGTCATCGGCCGCCGCGAACTCGCGCGCGACCAGGGCGCGCGCCTCTTCAAGTACCGCGGCAACCTGGCCGCGGAGCTCGCACGGTATCACCCGCACGGCGCCGCCATCATCGGCGCGTTCGTCGAGGGCATCAACGCGTACGTCGACGAAGCAGCGCACAACCCTGCGCTGATCCCGGCCGAGCTGCGCATGCTTGGCATCACGCCCGGCCGGTGGACGCCCGACGTCGTCATCTCGCGGCACCAGGGACTGCTCGGCAACATCGACGAGGAGCTCACCCATGGGCGGTTCGTCGCGCGCCACGGTGCGGCGCTGCTCCAGAAAGTCGAATGGTTCCATCCGGGGCCAGCCCCGAAGCTCGACCTGGATCCCATCATCGATCGTGCGGGCCTCGACGAACCCATCCTTGCGCTCTACGACGCCTTCCGCGCGCCGATGCGCTTCCAGCCGTCCGACATCACGACGGCCTATCGTGGCGACAGCACCATGTCGCGCCGACTTGCATCGATCGATTCGGCGGCAAGCGAGTCGTTGCGCTGGACGCAGCGCCGGGACATCGGCAGCAACAACTGGGTGGTAAGCGGCACGCACACGCTGAGCGGGCACGCGTTGATGGCGAACGATCCGCATCGCGCCGTGGCCGCGCCGTCATTGCGGTACTTCGTGCATCTCAACGCACCAGGCTGGAACGTGATCGGTGGCGGCGAGCCGGTGATTCCCGGCGTGTCCATCGGGCACAATGAACACGGCGCATGGGGACTCACCATCTTCTCGACCGACGGCGAGGACCTGTACGTGTATCGGACCAATCCCGCCAACCACGCACAGTACCAGTACAAGGGCGCGTGGGAAGCCATGCGCACCGTTCGCGAATCGATACCCGTGAAGGGTGAGTCCCCCGCCAGCGTGACGCTCAAGTACACGCGCCATGGCCCTATCGTCTACGAAGACACGGTCCGGCATCTCGCGTACGCCGTGCGCGCTGCGTGGATGGAACCGGGTGGTGCGCCGTATCTCGCGTCGCTGCGGATGGACCAGGCCACAACCTGGGACGAATTTCGCGCGGCGTGCAGTTACAGCAACATTCCCGGCGAGAACATGGTCTGGGCCGACGTGCGTGGTAACATCGGCTGGCAGTCGGTGGGAATCGCGCCCATTCGCCCCAACTCGAGCGGGCTCGTGCCAGTGGCTGGCGACGGACGCTACGACTGGGCGGGCTACCTGCCCATCCTCGACAAGCCGCACGCGTACAACCCACCCGACGGCTTCATTGCGACCGCCAACAACAACCTGACGCGGGACGACTACCCGCACCGCAACGCGATCGGATGGGAATGGGCAGACCCCTATCGCGCCGCGCGCATCACCGAAGTGCTCGGCTCGGGACGCCGCGTGTCGTTGATGGACATGATGCGCCTCCAGACGGATTACACGTCACTGCCCGCGC
>JAYVNZ010000072.1:0-8213 GCA_043758185.1 Gemmatimonadaceae bacterium
GAGTCGGACATCAGCGTCATCGGCGAGGCAACAACGGGGCGCGATGCGGTGGACATGGCCACCCGGCTCACGCCCGACCTGATCACGATGGACGTGCACATGCCCCTCATGAACGGGCTGGAAGCGACCAAGCAGATCATGATGCAGAGCCCGCGCCCCATCATCATCGCCTCGAGCGCGGTGGGCGGTGATGTCGAGTTGTCGCTGGAGGCCATGCGTGCCGGGGCGCTCATGGTCATGGCGAAGCCCGAGGGGCCCGCGTCACCCGGGTTCGCCGATGAACGCCGACAGTTCGTGAGCATGGTGCGCGCGATGTCGCAAGTGAAGGTGGTGCGGCGTCACGGGAACGTGTCGCCATACACCATGAATACCCCCGCCGCTCGGCCCGCAGCCACCCCAGCGACTCGTGCGCGGAGCACTGTCTCCACGCTGCCCATTCGGCTGGTGGCCATTGCCGCGTCCACCGGCGGCCCCGCCGCGATCCGCACCATCCTGGCCGATCTGCCGGGTGATTTTTCCGTCCCCATCTTCCTCGTGCAGCACATCGCCCGGGGCTTTACATCAGGGCTGGCCGACTGGCTCACGCACGACACCCCGCTGCGCGTGAAGCTCGCCGAACTCGGCGAGCCGGCAACGCCCGGAACGGTGTACGTCGCCCCTGACGACAAGCACCTGGGCGTCCAGGTGGATGGACGCGGCGACATGCGCGTACTGCTGGACCGTTCGCCACCCGTCGGCGTGTTTCGGCCCTCCGCCTCCTTTCTCTTCCATTCGACAGGGGAGTCGCTGGGCACTGGCGTGCTGGCTGTGATCCTCACCGGCATGGGCGATGACGGCGTCAGCGGGCTTCGCACGCTGAAGGCCCGTGGTGGACACGTCCTCGCCCAGGATGAGGCCACATCCGTGATCTACGGCATGCCGCGCGAAGCCGTGCGCGCAGGCGTGGTCGACGCCGCCCTTCCGCTCACGGCGATTGCCCGACGGCTCGTGGACCTCACCACATGACCGCGCCCAGTGTGAAGATCCTGCTGGTCGAGGACAGTGCGACCCAGGCGGCAGCCCTCGCGATGTTCCTCGAGCAGGAGGGGTTCGAGACTGTCATTGCGCGTCGCGCTGAACGCGCGCTGGAACTGTTGGCCACCACGCCCGTGGACCTCGTGCTGAGCGACGTCATCATGCCCGGTATGGACGGCTACGAGCTGTGCCGCCGCATCAAGCAGGTGCCAGCGTGGACGGAACTGCCCGTCATCCTGCTCACCAGCCTCACCGACCCGCTCGCGATTGTGCGTGGCCTGGAATCGGGCGCGGATCACTACGTCACCAAGCCGTACGATCCCGCCGGGCTGCTGGCCCGCGTACGGCTCGTCCTCGAGCGGTCGCACGAACCCCGGCTGATTCACCCGCAGCCGTTCACTGTCGATCTCCTCGGCACGCCGTTCACCATTACCGCCACCAAGGAGCAGATCCTCGAGCTGCTCGTGTCCAGCTACTCCGACCTCATGCGCACCAGCGAGGCCGTGCGGGATGCCGAGCGGCGCGCGCGCTTCCTGTCGGAAGCGATGGAACTGCTGTCCTCGTCGCTCGACGTTCAGCAGGTCCTTCGCGATCTCGCACGCCTCGTGGTGCCCCGCATCGCCGACCTCTGCGCGGTGGATCTCATCGGTGCGGACGGGCAACCCCAGCGCGTCGAGATCGTCCACGAGTTCACGTCGCTCGCGCCATCCGGCGTCTCGTGCGCACCCGTGGCAGATCGCGCCATCTCGGCCATCGCCCAGCGTGCCATTGCGGAAGGAACGCTGCAGCTGGCGCCCGTTGCCGATGACGACGCGCTCTGTGTGGTCGCACAGGACGAGGTGCTGCTCGAGGAGTTGCGTCGCACGGGGCCCTATGCACTGCTCGTGGTGCCCCTCGTCGCACGCCAGCGCGTGCTCGGCTTTCTGCAGTTCCTCAGCGCGGACGCATCACGGGCCGCGGCGCCCGAATCGCTGCAGCTCGCCGGGGATCTCGCGCGGCGCGCATCCGTGGCCGTGGACAACGCGCTGCTCTATGGTGAGGCCCAGCGCGCAACACGCGCGCGGGACGACGTCCTTGCCATCGTATCGCATGACCTGCGCAACCCGCTCAACACCATCCAGATGAGCGCGGCGTTCCTCGTGGACGTGCTCGCCGACCCCGACGCCGTGGCGCCAGTCATTCCGCAGTTGCGGCTCATCCTGCGCGCCACCGCGCGCGGCAACGCGCTCATTCAGGACCTGATGGACGTCTCACGCATCGAGTCGGGCACGCTGGCTGTGGATGCCTCGTTGACCAGTGCGGAAACACTCCTCGCGGAGTCGGTGGCCGAGCTTGCGCCGCTCGTTGCGGCCAAGGGGCTGACATTCGAGCACGAGTGGATCGGGCCGGGCGCCGAAGTGCCGGCAGATCGCGGCCGGGTTGCGCAGGTGTTCTCCAACCTGGTGGGCAACGCCATCAAGTTCACGCCGCGTGGCGGAACGGTGAGGGTGAGCGGCCGCCGCATCGACGCCATGGTGGAATTCACCGTATCTGACACTGGTGCAGGGATTGACCCCGAGCATGTCCCCCACCTCTTCGATCGCTTCTGGAAGGCCACCAAGGCGTCGCGATCGGGCGCAGGCCTCGGCCTCTTCATCGTGAAGGGCATCGTGGAGGGACACGGCGGGTCCGTGAGTGTGGAAAGCGTGGCTGCCGAAGGCACGCGCTTCCGCTTTACGCTGAGTGGAGCGACCAACCCACCCTGGCGGCCGGATGCCCTTGTAACGCCCGGGTAGCGAGCGAGCCCCACCAATCAGGCATTCGAGAAATTCTTGACACCGCCCGAGCGCTGGGTCACCTTGAGCGTGGGCCCTTGAATGCGCTATTCCCGCCCGCCTCCGCCTCCTCCAGCGATACTTCCGCCCTCCATGGCTGCTCCCGCTGCCTCCAGCGAACGCCTCGGTGATCTCCTTGTCCGCGAGGGGCTCATCACCCGTGAGCAACTGGAAAAAGCCCTCCAGGAGCAACGGCAGAGCGGTACGCGCGTCGGGTACAACCTGGTCAAGCTCGGCTTCATCCAGGAAACCGAACTCACCAAGATGCTCGCCCGCCAGTACAAGATGCCGGCGGTGGACCTCTCCAAGTTCGAGGTGGACCCGCGCATCGCCAAGCTCATTCCCGGCGACGTCGCGATCAAGAACCTGGTGCTGCCCCTCAAGCGCGACGGACGCACGCTCACCGTCGCCATGGCCGATCCCACGAACCTCGGCGTCCTCGACGACCTCAAGTTCATCACGCGCTATGACATCTTCCCCGTCATCGGGGGAGAGTTCACGCTCAAGAGCGCCATCGAGAAGCTGTACGAGAACACCGCCGACACGCAGGTCAACGACCTCCTCTCCGTCATCGACGACATGGAGAGCGACGTCGAGGTCGTCGAGGAAAAGGAGGAAGACCAGGTTGCCGCGCAGCTCACCGCGTCCATGGAGGACGCGCCGGTGGTGAAGCTGCTGAACGCCATCCTCACCGATGCGGTCAAGAAGGGTGCGTCGGACATCCACTTCGAGTGCTTCGAGTTCGACATCCGCGTGCGCTACCGCATCGACGGCGCACTCATGGAAGTGATGAAGCCGCCCATGAAGCTCAAGGCAGCGCTCATCTCGCGGTTCAAGATCATGGCGCAGCTCAACATCGCCGAGCGCCGCGTGCCGCAGGACGGCCGCATCAAGCTGAAGATGGGCAAGAAGGTCATCGACTATCGCGTGTCCACGCTGCCTACGCTCTTCGGCGAGAAGATCGTGCTCCGCATTCTCGACAAGGGCAACCTCACGCTCGACCTCGAGAAGTTCGGCATCGAGCCCAAGGCCGAGAAGGACCTGATGGAAGCGGTGTCGAATCCGTACGGCATGGTGCTGGTGACCGGTCCGACGGGGTCAGGCAAGACGACGACGCTCTACTCCGCGTTGTCCAAGGTCAACAACATCGACGTCAACATCATGACGGCCGAGGATCCCGTGGAGTACAACCTCTACGGCGTGAACCAGGTGCTGGTGCGGACGGAAATCGGCATGACCTTCGCCGCCGCGCTGAAGGCGTTCCTCCGGCAGGATCCGAACATCATCATGGTCGGCGAGATCCGCGATCTCGAAACGGGCGGCATCGCCATCAAGGCCGCGCTCACGGGGCACATGGTGCTGTCCACGCTGCACACCAACTCCGCGCCCGAAACGGTGACCCGCCTTATGGACATGGGCCTGGAACCGTTCAACGTGGCATCGGCGCTGAACCTGGTGCTCGCGCAGCGCCTGCTGCGCCGCATCTGCCCCAACTGCAAGGAAAAGTTCACGCCGAGTGCGGTGGACTTCGACGTCGCGAAGGTGAAGCCGGACATGACCCTGCGCGACCTGCGCTTCACCGCCGAGACCATCGAGAACGCGAAGGCCCGCGCGTCGAAGGAGGCGGCTCCGTTCCTTGTCGACATCACGCTCGATACGCTGGTGCAGAGCCTGCCCTTCTTCCGGGGCAAGGGCTGCGACACCTGCGGAGGCAGCGGCATGAAGGGCCGCCAGGGTGTGTACGAGGTGATGCCGATGAGTCCCAACCTGCGCAAGCTCATCCTCCAGAACGTGGGCGCCGCGGAAATCCGCGATGCCGCCGTGGACGAGGGCATGCTGACCCTGCGCATGGACGGGTGGATGAAGGTCATGAAGGGCATCACGACGCTGGAGCAGGTGGTCCGCGAAACCACGGCGTAGCGCCGGGTCGTCTGGATCGTCTATCAGTCGGTGAACCGTGAACCGTGAACCGTGAACCGTGAACCATCATTGGCATGGTGCACCACTCCATGCCGCGCATTGGGCTACCGTTCGCCGTCCCCCGTCCCCCGTCCCCGTCCACCGGTTCCTGAATGACCGCACCAGCAGCCGCCACCGGCGTCAACCTTCGCGCCCTCCTCGAAGAGATGATCGAGCGCGATGCGTCCGATCTCCACGTCACCGCGGGTGAGCGCCCCAAGATGCGCATCGACGGCGAGATCGCGAACTCGAACATCGAGTTCGTGATGACGCCCAAGGATACACTCCAGCTCGCCTACTCCGTGCTCACGGAGAACCAGAAGAAGCGGTTCGAGATGGAGGATGAGCTGGACTTCTCGTTCGGCATCCAGAACCTGGCGCGGTTCCGCGGCAACTGCTTCAAGCAGCGCGGCTGCGTCTCGATGGTGATCCGGCAGATTCCGTTCAACATCAAGACCTTCGACGAGCTCAAGCTGCCGGACGTCATCCGGAAGATGGCCGAGAAGCCGCGCGGGCTCGTGCTGGTGACGGGTCCCACCGGGTCCGGCAAGAGCACCACGCTCGCGGCGATGATCGACAAGATCAACAAGGACCGGCGCGGACACATCATCACGGTGGAAGACCCCATCGAGTTCATCCACCGCCACCAGGGCTGCATCGTCAACCAGCGCGAGGTGGGGACGGACACGAAGAGTTTCCAGGCGTCGCTCAAGTATGCACTGCGACAGGATCCCGACGTCATCCTCGTGGGCGAGATGCGCGACCTGGAGACCATCCAGGCGGCCCTGACGATTGCGGAAACCGGCCACCTCGCGTTTGCGACGTTGCATACGAACAGCGCGGCCGAAGCGGTCAACCGCATTATCGACGTGTTTCCCAGTCACCAGCAGAGCCAGGTGCGCGCGCAGCTGGCCTTTGTGCTGGAGGGCATCGTGACGCAGACCTTGCTGCCCAGGGCCAAGGGCCGCGGCCGCGCCATGGCGGCGGAGATCCTCGTCGTCACGCCTGCGGTGCGCGCCCTGATCCGCGACGACAAGATCCACCAGATCTACAGCACCATGCAGTCGGGCAAGAAATACGGCATGCAGACCATGAATGACGCACTGTACAACCTGTACATGAATCGCGAGGTACTGCTGGAGGACTGCCTGCGGTCCAGCCACGATCAAGGGGAGTTCCTGCGGATGATCGGGCAGAGCCCCGAGGACGAAGCAAAGAAACCCGGCGGTGCCGGCGGCCCCATGGCCGGCAAGCGATAGCAGTGCAGGCCGGAGCGAGCGTAGCGAAAGTCCGTCGTCCTGAGCGAGCGGAGCGAGTCGAAGGACCTGCTCGTGATTGCATCACCCATGAGGTTGTCCAATGCCAGCGTTTACCTATACCGCACGCGCCCTGAACGGCGACCTGCGCACCGCCACCATCGAAGCGCCCAACCGCGATGAAGTCGTGGCGCAGTTGCGGAAGCAGCGGCTCAACGTCGTCAAGATCGATGAAGCTGCGGCCGTGAAGAAGAAGAAGGGCGGCAAGATCAAGATGCGCGACATCGTGATCTTCACGCGCCAGTTCTCCACCATGATCAACGCGGGCCTGCCGCTGGTGCAGGCCCTCGACATCCTGGCCCGGCAGAGCGAGAATCCCGCGCTCAAGGACGTGACGCACGCCGTGGTGTTCGACGTCGAGAGCGGCCACACTGTGGCCGACGCACTCGGCAAGCATCCCAAGGCGTTCTCCGAGCTGTACGTGAACATGGTGGCCGCCGGCGAGGCGGGTGGTATTCTCGACACCATCCTCATGCGACTGGCCACGTTCATGGAAAAGAACGATGCGCTGGTGCGGAAGGTGAAGGGCGCCATGATCTATCCGGGCGTCATCTCCACGGTGGCGTTCATCGCCATCAGCGTGCTGCTCATCTTCGTGATTCCCGTGTTCAAGAAGATGTTCGGCGACGTGGGGCTTCCCCTTCCATTGCCGACCCGCGTCGTCATCTCGATGTCGAACTTCCTGCGCGGCATCGGTGGCGTCCTCTCGGTGGTTGTCGTTGCCATCGGCGTGTACCTCACCAAGAAGTACTACGCCACCAACAGCGGCAAGCTCGTGATCGACAAGCTGATGCTGAAGGCCCCGGTCCTCGGCGACGTGCTGCGCAAGTCCGCCGTGTCGCGGTTCACGCGCACGCTTGGCACGCTGATCGGGTCTGGCGTGTCCATCCTGGACGGCCTGGAGATCACGGCGAAGACGGCGGGCAACCGCGTGATCTCGGATGCCATCATGGAGTCGCGCACGTCCATCGCGGGTGGTGAGACCATCTCCGCGCCGCTGCAGAAGTCGAACGTGTTTCCGCCGATGGTCATCTCGATGATCGCCGTTGGCGAGCAGACCGGTGGACTGGACGAGATGCTGTCGAAGATCGCCGACTTCTATGATGAAGAGGTGGATGCGGCGGTGTCGAACCTGTTGTCGCTCATGGAACCGGTGATGATCGTGTTTCTCGGCATCGTGGTGGGCGGCATGGTGGTGGCGATGTACCTGCCCATTTTCGACATGATCAACGCGGTGCAGTAGGTCTCACAGCCCTTACGCGTGCTGGTAGGTGTCGCGATTCGGAACTGATAGTTGTCGGACCACAATTAAGTGGGCACAAGATCAGCAGATGGACACCTTCAGCCCAGCGACATGCTGGCTCGAAGATGTCCATTTTGCTTCGTGGAGCAGATTGGGTGAGGCCGCCCTACGGCAACTGTACAGCCGTCACGTCATTCGCGGGATGCGGTTTTCCTCCGAAAGCTGCTGCCGAAGGCCGTACGCACTCTACCTCGTCCGTGCCCAGATCGTGGAGTCGAACTCGGGCGGTACTGTCAACTCCGTAGCGCTCCTGCCCGTCGCCCCGCCCCGGCCCAGATTCTGGCCTCCTTGAGCAAAATTGTCCTTGCGGGAAGGACGAATAACTGGGCTATCTTTCTCTCTAGGAAGGACAAGACCCCGTTTCCCGCGACGTAGTACGGACAAAACCAGCCGGAGCACGAGCGCTCCTTCCCGGCTCTCCGCAGGATGCGTCCCCGCCACTCCGGGCGCTGCCAGCTCCGCTCCAATGGATGTCGGCCACGCAATGGCTACTCGGGTAGCCCGGGACGTGAAAGGGCTGGTGTGCCAGGCTACTCTGTACAAGGTACTGGCGTTCAGTGCGTACTCTGCCCGCCACCGTCTGGAGCCCTGCCCTCACACCCGCGCCGTCACCGTGTTACGATCCACGCTACTCGCTCTGCTCGTCGTCAGCATCACTGGACGTGCGGTGTCCGCGCATCCCCGCATGAGTGTCGCCGTGGCTGACTCCCTGGGACAATTTCCGCGCGTCGAGGGCAGTAACCTCGAAGGCGAGCACTTTTCGCTGCCGTCAGATTTCAAGGGCGAGCTGAACGTCGTGCTCGTGGC
>JAYVNZ010000073.1:0-6137 GCA_043758185.1 Gemmatimonadaceae bacterium
CGCAGAGCTGTCGCCGGATGCATTGGCGCCCGAGGAAGCGTTCTGGGCGCGCATTCGTCAGCAGTACCGCCTGGCGCCCGACTACATCAACCTCGAGAACGGCTACTACAGCATGCAGGCGAAACCTGTGCTCGAGGCATTCGTGGCGCGCGTGCGCGAGATCAATCTCGAGGCGTCGCACTACATGCGCACACGCCAGGTGGACGACAAGCTCGCGGTGCGCACGCAGCTGGCCGCGATGGGCGGCTGCTCGCCGGATGAAATCATCATCACGCGCAACACCACCGAGTCACTCGACACCGTCATCGCGGGCCATGACTGGAAGCCGGGCGACGAGGCCGTGATGGCGGCGCAGGACTACGGGGCGATGCTCGACATGTTCGCGCTCCAGGCGAAGCGGCACGGCATGGTGAACAGGATCGTGTCGCTCCCCATCGATCCGGCGTCGGACGATGAGCTGGTGCAGTTGTACGAAGGTGCGATCACACCCAGCACGCGGCTGCTGATGGTGTCGCACATGGTGAACATCACCGGGCACATCCTGCCGGTGCGGAAGATTGCGGACATGGCGCACCGCCATGGTGTGGCCGTGATGGTGGATGGTGCGCATACGTTCGCGCAGATCGACCATCGCATTCCAGACCTGGGATGCGACTACTACGGCGCCAGCCTTCACAAGTGGCTCGGCACACCGCTCGGCGCCGGCCTCCTGTATGTGCGCCGCGATCGCATTGCCGGTCTCTGGCCCGTGTTCGCGGATGCGAGCATGGCCGACACCGACATCCGCAAGTTGAATCACACCGGCACCCATCCGGTGCACACGGATCTCGCCATCGCGAGCGCGATTGCGTTTCACGACAGCATGGGCATCCAGCGCAAGGAAGCGCGGCTTCGGTACCTGCAGCACTATTGGACGAGCCGCGTGCGCGGACACCGGAACATCGTGCTCAACACGCCGGCGGCACCGTCCCGCTCCTGCGCCATTGCGAACGTGGGCATCGCGGCACTCCCTCCGGCCGCACTCGCAACGACGCTTCTCCAGAAATACAGGATATGGACCGTGGCCATCGATACCGCCAACGTGCACGGCGTTCGCATCACGCCGCATGTGTACACCAGTACGACGGAGCTCGATGCCTTCGTGCGTGCACTGCAGGAGCTGGCGGCATGAGTGCCGTGGTTCATCGCGCCGCGCTCACTGCTGGTGCTGCACTGTGCGTTGTAACGTGCATGTCGGCCGCGCAGGCGCCGTCCGTCGCCCCCGACAGCGCGTTGCTGTCGCGCGTGCTGTGGGCGTTTCCGGGCCAGTCGAAGGACCTTCCGGGTGCGAAACCGCCATTCGACTCGGTCACGCCGTTGCACCTGCCGAAGAGCACGCGCACGTTCACCATGGCGCAGGCCAAGAACGTGAATGCGCCGCCTGACTGGTATCCGGGCACGCATCCGCCCATGCCGGCGAGTGTCGCGCATGGACAGGTCGGGCGCGTGTGGGCATGCGGCTACTGCCACCTGCCCGACGGGCAGGGTCGGGCCGAGAATGCGGTGCTGGCTGGGTTGCCGGCGGCGTACATCGAGCGGCAGGTCGCCGCGATCCGCGCCGGTTCGCGGCGTAGCGCGGTTGCGTCATACGGCCCGTCTGCGCGGATGAACAATGCCGCGGACAGCGCGACAGCGCGCGAAGTGCACGAGGCGGCGCGCTATTTCTCGCGCATGCGCGCCAAGCCGCGCTTCGCCGTCGTCGAACGCCGTGTCATCCCCGCCACGTATGAAGCTGGCGGGCTGTATTCCGAGCGCGCTGGCGCCGACAGCCAGCCGCTGGGGCAGCGCATCATGGAGCTCTCGGACAACCTCGAGCGGCACGAATTGCGCGACGCGGAGGCGACTTTCACTGCGTACGTGCCCATCGGGAGCGTGGCAGCGGGCGGGAAGCTCGCGCACGGCAAGGCGACGGCGCCAGCCACCTGCACCACCTGCCACGGTCCGGCGCTCCGTGGCCTCGCGCTCGCGCCACCCATCGCGGGCAGGAGCGCGACATACCTGTTTCGACAGCTGATCGGCTTCAAGACCGGCGCGCGTGGCGGCCCTGCGAGTGCGACAATGCAGAAGGTGGTTGCCGGACTGTCCGTGGACGACATGATCGCCGTGGCGGCCTACGCAGGTTCGCTGCGCCCGTAGCGAGAGCATGGTGCACGAGCAGAACTGGGCCGGCAGCCTCACCTATGCCGCAGCCTCCGTTGAAGTGCCGGACTCCGTGTCCGAGCTCCAGGAGATTGTCCGGCGCAGCCATCATGTCCGCACGCTCGGTACACGGCACTCCTTCAACGACATCGCCGATACGCCGGGCACGTTGATCTCGCTCGCGCGGCTGGATCAGGTCGTGCGGCTCGATACGGCGAGCAACACGGTCACCATCATGGGAGGCGCACGCTACGGCCAGCTCGGCGAATACCTGCAGGCTCGCGGCTATGCGCTCCGCAACATGGCATCCCTGCCCCACATTTCCGTGGCCGGCGCGTGCGCGACAGCCACGCATGGGTCGGGCGTACGCAATGGAAACCTGGCCACCGCCGTTGTCGCCATCGAGCTCGTGACCTCCGACGGCGAGCTCGAAGCATTGTCGCGCGACACCCACGGTGACCTGTTCGACGGCATGGTGGTGTCGCTCGGCGCGCTCGGTGTGGTCACGCAACTCACGCTGGATGTCGTCCCCACGTTCCGTGTGACACAGGACGTGTATGTGAACTTGCCGCTTGCGTCGGCCGTCGAACATTTCGACGAGCTCCAGCAGATGGCGTACAGCGTGAGCCTGTTCACCGACTGGGCGTCCGGCCGGTTCGGCCAGCTGTGGCTCAAGCGGGAGGTGGATGTCGGCGCGCCGGCTGCTGCACCGCGCGCGCTGTTCGGCGCCACGCTCGCAACGGCTGCCCTGCACCCACTGCCAAGGCTGTCCGCGGAGAGCTGCACTGCACAGATGGGCGTACCAGGACCGTGGTGCGACAGGCTCCCGCATTTTCGCATGGAGTTCGTGCCAAGCCATGGTGCGGAACTGCAGTCGGAGTACTTCATCCCGTACCACGATGCTGGCGGGGCGCTCCAGGCGATGATGCACATCGGTGCGGCGATCGCGCCGACGCTCCTCGTCTCGGAGGTGCGGACCATCGCGGCGGACTCACTCTGGATGAGCCCGTGCTACCGTGAGCCGTGCGTGGCGATCCACTTCACGTGGAAGCCTGACTGGCCTGCTGTGCGACGCGTGCTGCCGATGATCGAGTCCGCACTGGCCCCCTTTGCGCCGCGGCCACATTGGGGCAAGTTGTCCACGATGCCCCCATCCGAGGTGGGGTCGCGCTACGTGCGCCTGCCTGAATTTCGGCAGCTCGTGGAGGAGTTCGACCCCGTTGGAAAGTTCAGCAACGCGTTCGTGGATCGGTACGTGTTCGGCACCTCTTTGTCGTCCTGAGCGCAGCGAGCTGTCGTCCTGAGCGCAGCGCCTGCCCTGAGCGTAGTCGAAGGGAAGGACCTGCTTTCTTGAAATCAGCCGCGTGTTCCCCGGCGGCCCTCACCCTTCTAACTTTCCTTCGTGCCTCGCCTCCGGGGCCCGCCCTCCCATTGGAAGACATTCATGGCCAAGATCACGGTGGTAAATCCGCTCGTCGAGATGGATGGCGACGAGATGACGCGCATCATCTGGAAGTTCATCAAGGACAAGCTCATCCTTCCGTATCTCGACATCACCATCGACTACTACGATCTCGGGATCGAACACCGCGACGCCACCAACGACCAGGTCACCATCGACTCCGCCAACGCGACGAAGAAGCACGGCGCGGCGGTGAAGTGCGCCACCATCACGCCGGACGAGCAGCGCGTGCAGGAGTTCGGGCTCAAGAAGATGTGGAAGAGTCCCAATGGCACCATCCGCAACATCCTGGGGGGCGTGATCTTTCGCGAGCCCATCATCATGTCGAACATCCCGCGCCTCGTGCCGGGCTGGACGAAGCCCATCGTAGTGGGGCGTCACGCACATGGCGACCAGTACAAGGCCACGGACTTCAAGGTGAAGGGCCCCGGCACCCTGACGATGACGTACACACCGGACGGCGGCGAGCCGCAGACGTTCGAGGTTGCGAAGTACGGCGCGGACGGGGGCGTGGCGATGGGCATGTACAACTACAACGATTCCATCCGCGACTTCGCGCGCGCGAGCCTCACCTTCGGTCTCCAGCGCAACTTTCCGGTCTACCTCAGCACCAAGAACACCATCCTCAAGGCCTACGACGGCGCCTTCAAGGACATCTTCGAGCAGGTGTTCCGCGACGAATTCAAGACGGAATTCGACGCGAAGGGGCTCACGTACGAGCACCGCCTCATCGACGACATGGTCGCGAGCGCGCTCAAGTGGGAAGGTGGGTACGTGTGGGCGTGCAAGAACTACGACGGCGACGTGCAGTCGGACATCGTTGCGCAGGGATTCGGCTCACTGGGCCTCATGACGAGCGTGCTGCTCACGCCGGACGGGCAGACGATGGAAGCCGAGGCCGCGCACGGCACGGTCACGCGTCACTATCGCGAGCACCAGAAGGGACGGAAGACGTCCACGAATCCCATCGCGTCGATCTTCGCGTGGACGCGCGGCCTCGCTCATCGCGGGAAGCTCGACAACACGCCGGCGCTCGTTGATTTCGCGAATGCCCTCGAATCCGTGTGCGTCGAGGCGGTGGAGTCCGGCGAGATGACGAAGGACCTTGCCATTCTGATTGACGGCAAGGCACCGTATCTGAACACTGAGGACTTCCTGGATACGATCGATCGCAGGCTGCAAGCGCGAATGAAGGCCTGATTGGTCGGACGGTCTGACTGCCTGACCCGGCGGTTGGCTTCGCCAGCGCCTCGTCTGACAGCGGGTCAACTGCAGGTCTGTCAGCCATGATGCTACACAACCGGGTCGCTTGGCGCAGCGACCCGGTTGTGTAAATCATGACTGTCGCACAGATCGACCCGCTGTCAGACAGTCAGACTGTCAGACTGATCGACTCAGAAGCGCGCTCGTGTGCTTCTCGGCGGCTTGCCGCAGTTCGCAGGCCAGCCAGCCGGCCAGGTGCCCGGCGACCTGTCGCGGCGAATGAACTGCGGGTCCTCCGACGCCTCGTACGCGAGCAGCGCGGCGAGTGTCGCGTTGTGCTTCAGGTCGTCGAACACGATCTTGTCGTACGTATCGCGGTTGGTGTGCCAGGTGTACGTGCCGTAGTTCCACTGCACCCCACCCATGCCGATGGACGGCGTGCCGAAGCATGCGAACACCGCGCCGTCCGTGCCGCCGGGGTTGCCGGTTGGAACGTCGGTGAAGCTCCACGACACCACGTTCGGGCTCATGCTGTCGGTATAGAATGCCGGCAGTTTCGAGTACCATGACCGCAGGTGCGGCCCGATATCCGTGAGGCCGGACGCCGAAATCGCCTGCACGCGCCCTGTTCCGTTGTCCTGGTTGAACAGCGCCTGGAGTCCCCTCATCACCTCGGGGTGATCCGCGGTGAACGCCGTCGAGCCGTTGAGCCCCTGCTCCTCACTGGCCCAGTGACCCACGAGGATCGTCCGCTTCGGGTGCGGGTATGCGAGCTTCAGGATGCGCATCGCTTCCATCGCCATCATCGTTCCGGTGCCATTGTCCGTTGCGCCTGACGACCCGTCCCACGAATCGAAGTGTGCGGAGAGCATCACGTATTCGTCCGGCTTCTCGGTGCCCTTGATCATCCCGATGGTGTTGAACGCAGGCTGCTCACCCAGCAGCGACGCATCGAGGTCGAGCTTCACCACCGGCTTCTGGTGATTCTCGGCCAGGCGCGACAGTAGCCCGTAATCCTCGCATTCCAGCGTGACCGCGGGCGCCACGGTGTTGTACGTCTCGAAAATCTCGATGGTGCCCCACCCACCGGTGCCCTGCACACCGCCCGAGCCCTGTGCGCCTCTGCCACCGGCGGGCGCACCGGCGAGCGCGCTCGCTCCGCCCCCGCGCATGCTGCCCGGACCAGGTTCCTGCGCGACGCGCCCTGCCGCGCCCGCGCCGGATGCGAACGGGTTCGCAAATCCACTCAGCTTGGTGCGCGACGAGATCATGCCCACCACGCCCGCCTGCTCCA
>JAYVNZ010000074.1:0-4894 GCA_043758185.1 Gemmatimonadaceae bacterium
TCCATCGACAGCGCACGAACGACGTCGCCGGTATACTCGATGACGTGGCCCGTGGCGCCTCCCACACCCAATCGCGCGCACACCGCGAGGATCACATCCTTGGCGCTCACGCCGGGCGACAGCCGCCCGTCGATGCGCACCTCCAGCGTCTTCGGTTTGGTCTGCAGCACGCACTGCGTGGCAAGCACGTGTGCCACCTGGCTGGTGCCGATACCAAACGCCAGCGCGCCGAAGGCGCCATGCGTGCTCGTGTGGCTATCGCCACACACCACGGTCATGCCGGGTTGCGTAAGCCCCAACTCGGGTCCAATCACATGCACGATTCCCCGGCGGTCATCGCCAAGCGCCAGCAACGGCACCCCGAATTCCTCGCAGTTGCGCGCGAGTTGTTCCACCTGCGCGAATCGTGCGGTCGTTCCCGCATCGCGAACAGGCAGGGCCGCGAACCCTCCGAAGGTGGTCGGCGTCGAGTGATCCATCGTGGCAATCGTGCGCTGGGGTGCCCGCACGCGCAGTCCACGCTCGCGCAATTGGGTGAACGCCTGCGCCGACGTGACTTCATGCACCAGGTGCAGGTCGGCGTACAGTACGGCCGGCGTGGAGTCGCTTTCGGCACGCACGATGTGCGCGTCCCACAACTTGTCGAACAGTGTTCGCGGAGTGGGGTTCGTCATGCCACCACCGCCGCCTGGCGCTCCACCTGCAGGGGCTGGCCTGCGCCCTTGGCGGAAAGCAACGACGGCGACCCGTGTGAATCGCGCGCGTACAGCAGGCTGTTCACGGCATCCACGTACGCCTCCGCAGAGGCCGTCACCACGTCGGTGTGTGCGCCATGGCCCACGAATACGCGTGCCGAGTGGAAGTCCTTCACACGGACCGTGACCTCGCCGAGGGCCTCGAGGCCTTCGGAGACGTTGCGCACGGTGAATCCCTGCAGCTCGCCTATGTCGCCGACAACGGCGTCGATGGCGCGACAGCTCGCGTCGACGGGCCCGTTGCCCGTGCACGACGCCACGCGCGTGGTGCCGTCCGGATCACGGAGTTGTACGGTGGCGGTCGGGATGAGGTGCGTGCCGCAGGTGACCTGAAGCTGCTGCAGGCTCCAGCCGAACGGGGCATGCTCGTGCGCGCCGGTGGCCAGCACCGCCAGGTCACGCTCGTTCACTACCTTCTTGCGGTCGGCAAGTGACTTGAAGCGTGTGAAGGCCTCGAGGAAGCGCTCTTCCGAGAGGTCGTACCCCATTGCGGACAGCCGCTTTCGCAGCGCATGCCGACCAGAATGCTTGCCGAGCACCAGCGTGCTGCCGTCGGCACCAACGGTTTCCGGCGACATGATCTCGTACGTCGACGCGTGCTTCAGCATGCCGTCCTGATGAATGCCAGCCTCGTGCGCAAAAGCGTTCGCGCCAACGATGGCCTTGTTGGGCGCCACGTACGCTCCGGTGCATGCGGACACCACGCGCGACGTGCGCAGGAGCTCGCGCGTGTCGATCCGCGTGCCGATACCGAAGTGGTCCGCGCGGGTGTGCAGCGCCATCACAACTTCCTCCAGCGACGCATTGCCCGCTCGCTCACCAATGCCGTTGATGGTGCACTCGACTTGTCGTGCTCCCGCACGAACACCCGCCAGGGAGTTCGCCACGGCGAGCCCGAGGTCGTCGTGGCAGTGCGTGGACACGACGACGCCAGGCGTACGCGCGGCGAGCGCACACACCCGCGCAATGAGCTGTTCGTACTCGGCCGGCGTCGCGTACCCCACCGTGTCCGGGATGTTGAGCGTTGTCGCTCCCGCCTCGATCACCGCGGCCAGTACGTCGAGCAGGAACTCCGGGTCGCTGCGCGTCGCATCTTCGGGCGAGAATTCCACGTCGGCGACCGCGCTCCGCGCGTGCGCCACAGCCAGGCGCGCGCGCTTGATCAGTTCCGCGGGCGTGCAGCGAAGCTTGTGCGCAATGTGGATGCTGGACGTCGCGAGGAAGACGTGCACGCGTGGCCTCGCCGCTGGAGCGAGGGCGGCGATGCATGTCGCCACATCAGCGTCCGTCGCCCGCGCGAGTCCGCAAATGACCAGACCCGCGTTCTCGCCGACCTCCTCGGCAATCGCGTGCACGGCACTGGCGTCGCCGGGCGAGGCCGCGGGAAACCCCGCCTCGATGATATCGACGCCGAGTTGTGCGAGTTGCCGCGCGACATCGAGCTTTTCAACGACGGACATCGTGCAGCCTGGCGATTGCTCGCCGTCGCGCAGTGTGGTGTCGAAGATCTGGACGTGGCCGGATGCATCTGCATTCACCGTCTTCACCGGCACACCGGTCACGGCTCGCCGTCAGCCTGGGCGCACGGCTGCTCGCGCGACGACGCGGGTGCCTCGGCAACCGGCGCGGGTGAATGTTGCGACCGCGTGGAAGAAGCCGCACTGGATTGTGTTGACGGACGATCGAACTGGAATGAAGACATGAGGACGCCAGCGGTGAAGGTGAACAACAGCATCACCAAGCCGCGCGTGCTCGTTCGCGAATGTCCCCTACCCGCGCGAGATCAGGCCTCCAAATGCAGAACGGCCCCTCCCGCGCATGGTGCGGGAGGGGCCGTTCGCGACGCAAGCGCCGCGTTACTCGGTAGGCCCTCCCAGGCACAAAAGCTCCCGGCGAATAATGCCGAGAGCGTTGGTAAGGAGGAGGGCCGCAGAGCGTTGCATGGATTTCAGTATATCGTTTGCGCGGCGTTCGTCAAGTAGCCTCTGTCCAACCGTCACGCGCGGAGCGATGAAGACCGGCTACTTCTTCATTCCGCGCGGATCGTCCTTCGCGTTCACGTACGTAATCTGGAAGGGACCCGTTGAGGCGACTTCGACCACCGTGCGGCCGCGCGCAGCGACAAAGTGGTTCATGTTCGCGGGGAAGTTGTTCTCCTGGCCCTTTTTCACTGCTTTCATCGCCTTCCGTTCGACCTTGTCACCCATGCCGTAGAGCAATGTGCCGGCTACCACCTTCACATGCTCGTCGGTCGGATGATTGTGTGGCTTGATGGCGTACCCGTTGGGGAACATGAGGTGCAGAACAAATGGACCCGCGGCACCCGGATTACCGCTGACCACGTGCATCTGCGCACCCTTCGGGAGGAAGTCGGGGCCGGGACCCCACGGCATCTTCGCGATCGCGTCCTTCTTGTCCATCTTGTCCATCTTCATCGGCGCGACTTGTGCGCCGGCGATGCTGGCCGTGAGCGCGATGGCGGCGGCGAAGGACGCGACGCGGGGCATTGCGGTGGCGTACGATATCATGGAAACCTCGAGGCGAAAGTGTGCTACCGTGACCGGCGTCGGCAACGGAAGGACTGCCAAATGAACCCGCCACGGGACGCTCCGCAAGGGCTCACTGCTTGCATCGCATTGCCTCTACTCACTGTACAAGGGACTGATCCATGGCAGAGCACGCGCAGGACACGACACCACACGATCCCGATGCACCCGTATGGTTCATCACTGGCTGCTCGACAGGCTTTGGCCGCGAGCTGGCGAGCGCCGTGCTGGCCCGCGGCTACCGCGCCGTCGTCACGGCGCGCGATCCGGACAGCGTCAGCGGGCTGGCCAGGCCGTACGGCAATCGCGCGCTCACCCTGGCGCTCGATGTCACCGATGCGCAGGAGGTCCGTGCCGCCGTCGACGTCGCGCAGCTCACCATGGGCCGCATCGATGTCCTGGTGAACAACGCGGGGATTGGATACTTCGGCGCCATCGAGGAAAGCGACGATGCCGAGGTGCGGCGCATGTTCGAGGTGAACGTGTTCGGCCTGGCGCACATGACGCAGGCCGTGCTGCCCGGCATGCGGAAGCGACGCCGTGGACACATCGTCAACATCTCGTCCATCGGCGGCATCCGAGCCTTTCCCGCCGTCGGCTTCTACAATGCGACGAAGTTCGCCGTCGTTGGGCTCTCGGAGTCACTGGCCATGGAAGTCGGGCCGCTCGGCATCAAGGTCACCATTGTGGAGCCGAGCGGGTTCCGCACCGACTGGGCCGGCCGCTCCGCGAACGAGGCACCGAACGAGATAGCCGATTACGCCGATACGGCGGGCCTGAACCGCCGGAACATCCGCGGCAACAGTGGCAAGCAGCCTGGAGATCCGGTGCGCGCCGCGGAGGCCATCATCAAGGCCGTCGAGGCGGAGGAGCCGCCGCTCCACCTGCTGCTCGGCAAGGCTGCCCTCAAGGGCGCGCACTACAAGCTGGACTTGATGAAGCGGGACTTCGACGCGTGGCAGGATACCACTATCGGCGCAGACTTCCCGGCAGGCGAGTAACCCCGGCGCTCAGGGCGCGAGCACGCTCATCGCTTCGTCTGCGGTAATGCCGCTGAAGAACTCGCCGACATCCTGGTCGGCGAGTGCCTGCATCACGGCGGCACGCTCGTAAAGTACACCGCCCAGCCGAGTTTCCAGTTCCGCCACGTCACGCCGGCCCATGAAGTCGCCAAAGATGCGGATGCTCGCGATGCGCCCCTCCGTCACGTTGAGCCGGACGTCGATTTCACCGCCGGCAAAACGGTCGGCACGCTGCACGTTGCTTGCGGGATTCTCGCCGTAGTTCCACGACGCCGTTCCGTACTTGCGCCCCCACAGCTCGCGAATCGCATCCCGATCGGTGTCGTCAAGCGCCAGCGTTGGAATGGCAGCGGGATCGCGCGTACCAAAGATCTTCTCCAGGATGCGTAGCCGCAGCTCGTCCACCGTGATCGGTGACGAAAGGAACTCGCTGATGTTCGCCACCCGGCTGCGAATGGACTTCACGCCTTTCGATTCCACCTTGCCGGGCCTGGGGCGCAGCGCGGCGGTGACGTCGTCCAGGTTTGAGTCGAGCAGCAGCGTGCCGTGGCTCAGCATACGATCCGGCGTC
>JAYVNZ010000075.1:0-4212 GCA_043758185.1 Gemmatimonadaceae bacterium
GGCGCGCCTCCACACGCGGGGCACACCACCCGCGACCATCGCGACCACCTGGACGACGTGCCCACGCGGGCCGTTGCAGCGCGCAGCAAGGCATTGCCAATGACGATGGCCCCCATGCGTGCGATGCGGCGGCGGGCCGACGGCGGAGCACGGTCGCCCCGGAACCAGCCACACACCAGCTCGTCCACGTCGACTCCGCCATCCAGCAGCGCCACGCGATCCGCATTCGAGGCCAGGCCGGCCACTTCGAACGACTCGAGCACGCGCGCAAACCGTGCGGCCAGGTCGCCGCAGGACCGTACGACGCGAAGTGCCTCGTAGCCCACTTGACCACCAGCAATCCGCCGATGGGCCGCTGCAACGTCCACCTCCGGCGCGCACTCCTCCTGCAGGTCGGCGTGCACACGCAGCACCGGCGCGAGTTGATCCGCGGTGGACTTGCGAACGGATGTCGTACGTCCGGAGGAAGTGGTAGCCATGAACCCTGGGAGTCGGCGCCGCGCGGGCGGGCCGTCTGCCACACCACTCGCACCTGGACACGACCGAGCCCGCCAAAAGGTCACGCCTGCGGCCAGCTTACAGTCAGTCGGGCTCGTAGGTGGCGCTGAGCGTGTTGTCCTCCGCCACCACCACGCGTACGACGCGAGTGGCGGGACCGATGGCCCGCTGGACGCGCTCACAGATGAACCGGGCGAGATTTTCTCCCGTGGGCACCAGCGCGCCGTCCGCGAACTCCGGCACGTCGAGATTGATGTTGGCGTGGTCGAAGCGGCCGCGCACCTCCACATCGAGGGCCGCATCCAGCACGGAAAGGTCGGCCACGAATCCCGTGGTGGCATCCACCGCGCCGGTGACCGTCACGTCGCACACGTAGCTGTGCCCATGGTAATTGGGCCGCGCACACAGCCCGAACGTCGCCGTGTTCTGCTCGTCGCTCCATGTGGCGACGCGATAGCGATGCGCCGCGGCAAAAGTCACGCGGCGTGTGAGGAACGTTGGCATTGAGGAAAGTCTAACAGTCTGACAGTCGGTCCCGTCAGACTGTCGAACTGTCCGACTGATTGACTCAGACGGTTCCCTCTTCGCCCTCAGCGGTTGGACTATTGGGCGGATTCCACGTCTTGCCTTCTTCCATCACCTGTTGGTAGTCGGACGTGCCCGCAACGTCCTCGTCTGCACCATCGGCCAGGTGCGCAGACTCGTCGGTCATGGACACCTCGACGTCGTGGCGCAGGTGCCCGCCCCGCTCGCTCGCCTCCTCGTTGCTTTCGTCGGCGGCCTCGGGACTGCCAGCGCGCGCGAGCGAGTCCACCACGAGATCGTTGTCATAGTCCTCGACGCCGAGTACGTCGGTGAGCACGTGCTCCGCGATGCGGCGCTCGCCTTCGTTGCCCACGCGTCCGGAGAGCGTGACCTTGCCCTCGCGCGCATGCACGGTGATCTCGTCGCTGTCGAGCCCCGCATGTTCCCGCAGTTGCTCGCGCACAAGGTCACGAAGCTCGGTATCGTCGAGCCCCTCGATGTTGTGCATGTCCTCGAAATCGCGTGCCATGATCGCCGCCGTGAGAAGGGAAGCGGCCGGCCCCGTTCAGCGCCCGAAGAGGTACGAGACGCCCACCGTGAATGCCGTGTGATGCGTATAGAACGACTTCGCGGTGCTGCCGGGCAGTACGGCCGTGTTGTCGGAGGCGAGCCGATAGTATGCGTCGGGATAGTCGAGCTTGAAGATGCGGTCCGTAAGATCGGCCCGGAGCTGGAAGCGACTGCCCGCAGGGACATACTTCACCCCGCCGCCCACGACGAATGCAAAGCGGGTGCCGAACGCGAATCCCGACGAGTCATCCTTTGCCTTGCTGGTGACCGCCCCCAGGCCGGCGCTGATCTGCGGCACGAGATGATTCCAGCTGCGCGCGCCAGTGAGGTTCAAGGCCAGGCCGAGGTCGCCGGCCACCACGGCGTTGCTCGCCGTGCCACGGGTGCGCGTCGACGCAGGCTTCAGCGGATCGATCACGTTGCGACTGCCGCCGCCGCCAATGATGTTGGCGTCCAGCGAGAGCGGGCCCGCGAGCCTGAGCTCGTAGCGCAGCCCCACGATCGAACGGCTCAGCGGCGCCACACCCGCGGGATCATGACGCGCGCGCAGATAGCCGCCGAGCAGCGTGAGTTCCTGGCTGTAGTCGAGATCCAGGTACGGGCTCCGTTGCGGCAGGTGACCCACCTGCGCGTGCGCAGGATGCACCATGATGAACAGCGTGAGCGCCGCTCCCAGCAATGTCTTCAGTCGATCGGTCATTGTCACTCGAGTATGTATCTCAGGAGAGGCGCAGGTCGCGCCCCGTCATTTCGCCCGGCTGGTCCAGGCCCAGGAGCCGCAGGATGGTGGGCCCAACGTCGCACAGGGCACCGCCGTCACGCAGTCCATGCGCGCCGTGCGCATCCACCACCACGAACGGAACCGGATTGGTGGTGTGCGCCGTATGCGGACCGCCCGTGGCCGGATCGATCATCATCTCGGCATTGCCGTGATCCGCCGTCACGAGCAGGCGCGCACCGGCCTTTTCCGCGGCCGCCACTACGCGTGCGAGGCACTGGTCCACCGTCTCCACGGCCTTGAGGATGGCTGGAATGGAGCCTGTGTGTCCCACCATGTCGGCATTGGCATAATTGCAGAGCACGAAGTCGTGCTCACGCGCCGCAATGGCGTCGCACAGCACATCGGTGATACCCAGCGCGCTCATCTCCGGTGCCAGGTCGTACGTGGCCACCTTCTGGCTGGGCACGAGACGGCGATCCTCTCCGGGGAAGGGCGGCTCGATGCCCCCGTTGAAGAAGTAAGTCACATGCGCGTACTTCTCGGTTTCCGCCGTCTTCAACATCGTGCGCCCGGAGCCCGACACCACCTCGGCCACGATGCGCGCCATGGACTGCGGCGGGAAGGCGACCGGGAGGTTGAAGGTCTGGTCGTACACCGTCATCGTCACCACGGGCACGGCCGGCCGACGCGAGACGTCGAAGCCGTCGAACGCGGTGTCGGTGAGCGCGCGCACGATCTGCCGCATGCGGTCGGACCGGTAGTTGAAGCAGATCACCGCGTCGCCCGCACGGATCGGCGCCACTGGTGCGCCGCTGGCATCCACCACCACCGTGGGCGTGAGAAACTCGTCCGTCTCGCCGCGGCTGTAGGCTTCCGCCACGACGGCGAGCGGATCGCTCGAAGTGGGACCCGTTCCGTCGACGACGGAGTGGTACCACTTCTCGATGCGCTCCCACCGATGGTCGCGGTCCATGCCGAAATAGCGGCCACCGATGCTCGCCACCGTGGCTCGTCCCCTGGACTTCGCGAGCAGTTCTTCCAGGTAGGCAAGGCCGGAGCGGGGCATGGTGTCGCGCCCATCCAGCATGGCGTGAATGGCGACGCGCGGCACCTGCTCGCGCTCCGCGAGGTCCAGCAGCGCGAGAAGGTGCGTGTCGATCGCATGCACGCCGCCCGAGCCGATCAGCCCCACCAGATGCAGCGTGCCGTTGTTGGACTTTGCCGTGCTGCAGGCGCCAACGAACGCAGCATTGGTGAAGAAGCTGCCGTCCGCAATCGCATTGGAAATGCGCACGAGGTCCTGTTGGACCACGCGACCCGCGCCGAGGTTCAGGTGCCCGACCTCGCTGTTACCCATCTGGCCACAGGGCAGGCCGACGGCTTCGCCAGACGCCTCGAGCAGCGTATGCGGAGCGCGGGCCCAGAGCCTGTCCCAGGTGGGGACATTGGCCATGGCAATGGCGTTGCCTTCCTTCTCCGCCCGGTAGCCCCAACCGTCGAGCACGAGGAGGACCACCGGCGGTGTGCGTGACGCGGATGCCATTGTGATGCGTGAGGGTCTGGAGGAGGAGGAGGGTGAAATGTAAAGCAGGGGACGGCTCGCTCGCTGCGCTCGCTTGACGGGAGACGGGATGCTCGGAGTATTACATTCGTTGTTCTGCTCGCCGTCCTCTGTCCAGCGAGCGCAGCGAGCGAGCCGTCCCCCGTCAAGCGAGCGCAGCGAGCAACCTCTATGACCACCCCCCCAGACTGGGACCCCGGCCGACGCAAGGACGCCGCGCGCGAGCGAACGGACCGGCGCCGAACGGGCTGGCGTGACTTCCGCCACAGCTACCCCGGCATCGTGGCCACCATGTCCATTGCCTTGATCATGCTGCTGGCCGCTGATGGCTGGCTCG
>JAYVNZ010000076.1:0-14055 GCA_043758185.1 Gemmatimonadaceae bacterium
GCCGGGCGACAACGTGCAGATGACGATCGAGCTGATCACGCCGATCGCGATGGACGAGGGGCTCCGGTTCGCCATTCGGGAAGGTGGCCGCACGGTTGGCGCGGGCGTGGTCGCAAAGATCCTCGCGTAAAAGCGGGGACCGCGTAAAGCAGGGGACGGCGCGCTCGCTCACGCTCGCTGGACGGGTGACGGGAGTTGCTGTCCGCCGTCGAGCCGCGAAGCGGCGGGCCGTCATCATTCAGTTCACAGTCTTTTCTCGGTATATCCTATGTCAGGTAGAATCCGCATCCGTCTCAAGGCCTTCGATCACGCGGTGATCGACCAGGCAGCCGCCGACATTGTTCGGACGGCGGAGAAGACGGGTGCCCAGGTTTCGGGTCCGATTCCGCTCCCGACGAAGACGCAGCGCTGGACGGTGCTCCGGTCGCCGCACGTGGACAAGAAGTCGCGCGAGCAGTTCGAGCTGAAGACGCACAAGCGTGTGATCGACATCCTGGACAGCCGCGCGCAGACGGTGGACGCGCTCACGAAGCTCGATCTGCCGGCCGGAGTGGACGTCGAGATCAAGGTGCAGTAACAGCGGGGGACGGCCCGCTCGCCTTCGCTCGCTGGACGGGTGACGGCGAGCGGGAACTCCCGTCCTCCGTCAAGCCGCCGTCAGGCGGAGAGCCGTCAGCAAGCAGTACCACAGCAGGGGCGTGCCCAACCAGCCGTTTTCCGGCACGATCCACAGTCCAACTGGCACCAGCCAGTGACTCAGCGAACAGGAGTTCAGCGTGATAGGCATCATTGGCAAGAAGCTGGGCATGACCCAGATATTCAACGCGGCGGGGCAGCAGATCCCGTGCACGGTGATCGAGGCGGAGCCGAATTCGGTTCTCGCGGTCACCAGCACGTCGTTGCTGAAGGCCGTGCAGCTGGGCGGGCTCGGCTCGCAGAAGAACATCCGCGTGTCCGCGAAGGGTGAGCGGACGCCGCGCGGTCGTCGCGTGAACGCGGCGGAGCTGGGCCATGCGAAGAAGGCGGGGCTCGATGCCGCGCCGCGCGTGCTGCGCAGCATCCGGCTCGATGAGAAGGGGAACGCGAAGGCGGAGATCCCGAACCTCAGCGTGGGCGACACGATCAACGTCGGCATCTTTACCGAAGGCGAAACGGTCAAGGTCACGGGCACCACGAAGGGTCGTGGGTTCCAGGGCGTGGTCAAGCGCTGGGGCTTCGGCGGCGGACCGAACACGCACGGCAACACGAAGCATCGTCGTCCGGGTTCCATCGGACCCGGCACCGATCCGTCGCGCGTCATCAAGGGCAAGAAGATGCCGGGCCACTACGGCGCCGAGCGTCACACGCAGATCGGGCTCCGTGTCGAGAAGGTCGACCTGGAGCGCAATCTGATCTACATCCGCGGCGCTGTTCCGGGTCCCAAGAGCGGAATCGTCGTCGTGCGGAAGCAGGGGTAAGCCATGACTGACAACGAGAAGCAGGTTTCCGCGTATACGGCGCTCGGCACGGCGCGCACTGAAAAGGTGCAGCTGCCTGAAGCGACATTCGACGGAATCATCAACATGCCGGTGATGCACCAGGCGGTGAAGGCCTTCATGGCCAACCAGCGCCAGGGCAATGCATCAACCAAGATCCGGAAGTATGTCACCGGTGGTAACCAGAAGCCGTGGAAGCAGAAGGGCACAGGTCGCGCCCGTCAGGGTTCGACGCGGGCTCCGCAGTGGGTGGGCGGTGGTACCGTGTTCGGCCCCACGCCGCGCCCGTACGATGAGTACGTGCCGCGCCAGGTGCGTGCGCTGGCGAAGCGCAGTGCGCTGAATGCCCGCCACAACGAAGGCGCGATCATGGTGATCGACACGTTCAACTATGCGGCACCGAAGACGGCCAACCTGCTGGGACTGGTGGCGCGGCTCGACGTGGCGGACAAGAAGGTGCTGATCCTCACGGATGGCGTGAAGCAGAATGTCTTCCTGAGTGGCCGGAACATCCCGAACGTGCATGTCATGCCGTATGGTGATGCCTCCACCTATCACATCCTCTGGTCGGACGTGGTGCTGGTTGAAGGTGGCGCGATCGGCACGACACTGGAGCCGCTGGCGAACGAGAAGCCGGCGCCGGTGACGAAGAAGGCCCGTCCGGCCGCGGAAGTCGAGAAGGCGGCGCGCAAGGTGGCAAAGCGTGCGGCCAAGACCGAGGCGAAGAGTGCGACGAAGGCGCCGGTGAAGAAGGCGGCGGCGAAGAAGACGACCGCCAAGAAGACGGCCGCCAAGAAGCCGGCGGCCAAGAAGTCCACCAAGAAGGAGAAGTAAGCCGATGCCAACGCTTCATCGCACGATCGTGCGGCCGCTCATCACGGAAGCGAGCTCGGTCGCCTATCAGGACCGCGGGGAGTACCACTTCGAGGTACATCCCGACTCCAACAAGCAGGAGATTCGCCACGCCATCCAGACGCTGTTCGGCGTCAAGGTGACGGGAGTGTGGACCTCCAACCACCGCGGGAAGGACAAGCGGATGGGAAAGAGTGTCGGGCGCAAGCCGCACTGGAAGCGAGCGATCGTCAAGCTCGCGGACGGCGACAAGATCGAGATCTTCGAGGGCTGACCCGATGCCAATTCGTCAATTCAAGCCAGTCACCAAGAGCAGCCGGTTCCGCTCGGTCTCCGATTTTGCGGAGATCACGCGGAGCACGCCGGAGAAGTCGTTGCTCGAGCCGATCAAGAAGAGCGGCGGCCGTGACAATCATGGGCACATCTCGATGCGCCGCATCGGTGGTGGGCACAAGCGGAAGTACCGCATCATCGACTTCAAGCGCAATCGCCTGGGTCTGCCCGCGACGGTGCGCGAGATCGAGTACGACCCGAACCGTTCCGCTCGTATTGCGCTGGTGCAGTACGAGGACGGCGAGAAGCGCTACATCCTGCACCCCAAGGGGCTCAAGGTGGGCGACGTGATCGCCTCCGGCCCGGGTACGGATGTGCGGCTCGGCAATGCGCTGCCGCTCGGCGAGATCCCGCTGGGTACCGACGTGCACAACGTCGAGCTCAAGGTGGGCAAGGGCGGGCAGATGTGTCGCTCGGCCGGAACGTCGGCGCAGGTGATGGCGAAGGAGGGCGAGTACGTCACGCTCCGCCTGGCCAGCAGCGAAGTGCGCATGATCCACAAGCTGTGCCTCGCGACAATTGGCGAAGTCGGCAATGCGGAACACGAGCTGGAGTCGTGGGGCAAGGCGGGCAAGAGCCGCTGGATGGGCCAGCGTCCCAAGGTGCGCGGTGAGGTGATGAACCCCGTCGATCACCCGCACGGTGGACGTACGCACGGTGGACGGAACGTCGTCAGCCCGTGGGGCAAGAAGGAAGGCGTGAAGACGCGCAACAAGAAGAAGCCCTCCACGCGGATGATCGTCCGCGGTCGGAAGCGCGGCAAGGCCACGCAGTAATCCGGGATAGAGACCATGGCGAGAAGCGTAAAGAAGGGCCCGTTCGTACAGCCGGCCCTCGTGAAGAAGGTCGAGACGCAGAATGCGGCGGGCTCGAAGAAGGTGATCAAGACGTGGTCGCGTGCGAGCACGGTGCTCCCGGATTTCGTCGGGCACACCTTTGCCGTGCACAACGGCAACAAGTTCGTTCCGGTCTACGTGACGGAGAACATGGTGGGGCACAAGCTCGGCGAGTTCTCGCCGACGCGTCTCTTCCGTGGCCATACGGGCGGCAAGGCGGTGGACAAGAAGACGTCCGCGCCGAAGCCGGGAGGCAAGTAAGCGATGCCAGCGAAGAAGAAGTCCGACAGTCCGACAGTCCGACCGTCTGACAGGACGACGAAGCCAGCTCGGCGACGTACGGCACCGGCCACCGAAGCGCGTGCGTTCCAGCGCGGGACGCGGCAGTCGCCGTACAAGATGCGCCTGGTGATCGACCAGATCCGGGGCAAGGACGTGAATGACGCGCTCGCGCTGCTGACCTTCTCGAAGAAGCATGCGGCGAAGCAGATCACCAAGACGCTGAAGTCGGCGGTGGCGAATGCCGAGCAGGCGGCGCGGGCGACGGGCGCGGCGCTGGACGTGGACTCGCTGTACATCAAGCACGCGATCATCAACGAGGGGCCCAAGCTCAAGCGGTTCATGCCGGCCGCCCAGGGGCGTGCGACTCCGATTCACAAGCGGACGAGCCACGTGGAAATCGTGGTCTCCGAACGGGAAGGACGCTAATGGGACAGAAGACCAATCCGATCGGCTTTCGCCTCGGCATCAGCAAGCAGTGGAGCTCGCGGTACTACGCGGGCCGTGAACTGCCGGCGCTGCTGCGCGAAGACGAGCTGCTCCGCAAGTACCTGAAGGCCCGCCTGGGTCATGCCGCGATCGCGAACATCGTGATCGAGCGAAAGCCGGGCAAGGTCGTCGTCACCCTGCACACGGGCCGTCCTGGCGTCGTGATCGGGAAGAAGGGCGCCGAGGTCGACAAGTTGCGCGACGAGCTCTCGCACCTGACGAGCAAGGAAGTCGGCATCAATGTCGAGGAGATCAAGCGTCCCGAGCTCGACGCGCAGCTGGTGGCGGACAACATCGCCGCCCAGCTGGCGCAGCGCATCTCGTTCCGCCGCGCGATGAAGCGCGCGGTGCAGAGCACGATGCGCATGGGTGCGGCGGGCATCAAGGTGAAGGCGGGCGGTCGTCTGGGCGGCGCGGAAATCGCGCGCGTGGAAGGCTATCACGAAGGTCGTGTGCCCCTTCACACCCTGCGCGCCGATATCGACTACGCGATCAGCACCGCGAAGACCACCTACGGCACCATTGGTGTGAAGGTCTGGATCTTCAAGGGCGACATCGTGCAGGCGCGCAGTGGCGCCACGTACTCTTCGGGCCAGTAAGGAGCTGATCAATGCTGAGTCCAAAGCGCGTCAAGTTCCGCAAGCAGTTCAAGGGCCGCATGAACGGGCTGTCGCATACCGGCAACACGGTGGCGTTCGGCACGTACGGGTTGCAGACGCTGGAGCCGGGTTGGGTGACCAGCCGGCAGATCGAGGCGGCCCGTGTTGCGCTGACCCGTCATATCAAGCGTGGCGGAAAGGTGTGGATTCGCATCTTTCCGGATAAGCCGATTACGAAGAAGCCCGCCGAAACCCGCATGGGCAAGGGAAAGGGGTCGCCGGAGATGTGGGTGGCGGTGGTGAAGCCTGGTCGCGTGATGTTCGAGCTCGAGGGTGTGTCCCTGGAGATCGCGCAGAAGGCGATGGCGCTTGCCTCGGCCAAGATGCCGGTGAAGACCAAGTTCGTGGTGCGTGAGGAGGCGCATACGGATGCCAGCTAAGAACATTCTGCGCTCCAGTGACATCCGCGAGATGTCGGTGGCGGACGTTGCGGCGAAGATCGCGGAGCTCGAGGAAGAGCGGTTCCGCCTGAACTTCCGCAGTGCCACCGAACCACTCGAAGATCCACTCCGGCTGCGCTGGATCCGCAAGGATATCGCACGCCTCAAGACCATCCTGCGCGAGCGCACGCTCGAGAGCGCGCGCTGAGCGCGGGGGGATATGACACATGGCTGAAATGACAAACGAACAGGCCACCGAGCGGAATGCGCGCAAGTCGCGCACCGGCATCGTGGTAAGCGACAAGATGGAGAAGACGGTGGTGGTCGCGATCGAACGTCGCGTGCCGCACCCGATCTACGGCAAGATGATCACGCGCACGAAGCGGTTGAAGGTCCACGACGAGGAGAACTCGGCGAAGACCGGCGACACGGTGCGCATCGTCGAGACGCGGCCCTTGTCGAAGGACAAGCGCTGGCGCCTGGTCGAGATCGTCGACCGCGCACGTTAAGGGAGGCGGACCATGATCCAGCAGGAATCGATGGTGAAGGTCGCGGACAACTCGGGAGCCAAGACGGCGCTCGTGATCCGCGTCCTCGGCGGAACCCGCCGGCGCTATGCCGGCCTCGGCGACATTGTCGTCGTGGCCGTGAAGAATGCGCTCCCGAATGGCACGGTGAAGAAGAGCGACGTCGCGAAGGCGGTCGTCGTGCGGACGGTGAAGGAGACGCGGCGGAAGGATGGCAGCTACATCCGCTTCGACGAGAACGCCGTCGTGATCATCAATGATGCGGGCGAGCCGCGGGCGACGCGTATCTTCGGCCCGGTGGCCCGTGAGCTGCGCGAGAAGAAGTACATGAAGATCGTCTCGCTCGCGCCCGAGGTCCTGTAAGATGCGTATCCTCAAGTACAAGAAGACGGACCGCGCCCGCCACAAGGGGCAGAAGAAGCACGCGCAGAACTCGGAGCGCGTGAAGCTGCACGTCTCCACCGGTGACACCGTCAAGGTGGTGCGCGGCGACGACAAGGGTCATGTGGGCAAGGTGATCCGTGTCTATCGCAAGACGGGCCGCGTGGTGGTGGAGGGCGCGAACTTCGTCAAGCGTCATCGCAAGGCGAAGACGGCCGAGGAGCAGGGGGGCATCGTGTCGTTCGAGGCGCCGATCCACTCGTCGAACGTGATGCTGCTCGACCCCAAGAGTGATGCCCCGACGCGGACGCGTCGTCGCACCGATACGGATGGCACCAAGGAGCGCCTGAGCGTCAAGAGTGGGGAAGCAATTCCCCGCCTTCGCTAGGCCCGCGAGGAATAGAGAATGGCGACCAAGGAACCGAAGCAGAAGACGAAGAGCGCGGGCGCACCGCCCGGCGCGAAGCAGCCCAAGAGCGAGAGCAAGAAGAAGAAGGGTGCCGAGCCCAAGGCCGCGCGCGGACCGCACGCGGGTGCCGACAAGCCGGTGCCGGCGCCCCGCCTGAAGGCGTATTACGAGAACACGGTGCGCGCGAAGCTCACGGAGCAGTTCGGGTTGAAGAACCTGCACCAGCTGCCGACGATGACGAAGATCGTGCTGAACGTGGGCGCGGGCGAGGCCATCAAGCAGCCCAAGTTCCTGGACAACATCGTGGAGGAGCTGGCGACAATCACCGGGCAGCAGCCGGTGCGCCGCAAGGCGAAGAAGTCGATCGCGAACTTCGGGTTGCGCGAAGGGCAGGAAATTGGTGCGTCCGTGACGCTTCGCGGCGCGCGCATGTGGGAGTTCCTGGACCGGTTCGTGACGATTGCGCTGCCGCGCGTGCGCGATTTCCGCGGCGTGGGCACCAAGTCGTTCGACGGGCGTGGCAACTATTCGCTCGGCATCAAGGAGCAGATGATCTTCCCGGAGATCAACTACGATTCGATCGAGTCGATTCACGGCATGGACATCACGTTCGTGACGACGGCGGGCCGCGATGACCTCGCGTTCGCCCTGCTCAAGGAACTGGGCATGCCCTTCAGGGGCAATGACAAGAACGGCACTCGGCTGTAGAAGACGTCTGTCAGTCTGACTGTCTGACAGTAGCAGCACCCACAGTACAGAACTCAGAGAGATAACTGCGATGGCTCGTAAGGCCATGATCGAGAAGAGCAAGCGGAAGCCGAAGTTCCAGGTCCGCGTCAAGAACCGCTGTGGACGTTGCGGGCGCTCGCGCGCCTTCCTGCGCCGCTTCGGCCTCTGCCGAATCTGTTTCCGTGAGCTGGCATTGTTCGGGATGATTCCCGGAGTGCGCAAGGCGAGCTGGTAAAGGGCGGGGGACAGCCCGCGCGCTGGGCGGCGCTCGACGGATGACGGGATCACCCGTCCGCTGTCCAGCGAGCAACGCGAGCGAGCCGTCCGCCAGAAGTACACACTTTCATGTTCGCCACGTCCAATGGATACGGGCGGACAAAGGATCACTGCACATGAGTATGACCGATCCGATCGCCGATATGCTGACGCGGATCCGCAATGCCTGCGGATCGAAGCATCGCCGCGTGGACATGCCGGTATCGAAGATGAAAATCGAGGTTGCCCGTATCCTGAAGGAGAACGACTTCATCCAGGATTACGCGACCGTGGAAGCCGAGGATGGCAAGACTGTGCTGCGCGTGCGGCTCAAGTATGCAGCGGGGGGCCAGCCGGTCATCCGCGCGCTGAACCGCGTGTCGACGCCTGGCCTGCGCAAGTATGTCGGGGTCGCCGAGATCCCGCGCGTGCGCAACGGGCTGGGTATCGCGATTCTCTCCACGTCGAAGGGGCTGATGTCCGACCGTGAGGCGCGTCAGGCGCGCACGGGCGGCGAGCTTCTCGCCCTGATCTGGTAAGGAGAGACACATGTCACGTATTGGAAAGGCACCGATCGCCGTCCCGGGTGGCGTCACCGTCACCATCAAGGAGGGCAACCTCGTCACGGTGAAGGGTCCCAAGGGCGAGTTGACTCGCACGGTGCCCGCCGCGATGGCGTTGAAGCAGGAGGGCGGGGAGATCACCGTCACGCGTCCGAGTGACGAGCCGGGCCACAAGTCGCTGCACGGGCTCACGCGCACCCTCATCGCCAACATGGTGGAAGGGGTGACGAAGGGGTTCACGAAGCAGCTGGAGCTGGTGGGCGTCGGCTACAAGGCGGAAGTGCGTCCGTATGGCCTGCAGCTCGCGCTCGGCTATTCGCACGCGATCGAGTACAAGGCTCCCGTGGGGATCAAGCTCAGCGCTCCGGTGCCGACGCAGATCCTCGTCGAGGGGTCCAACAAGGAAGTGGTGGGGCAGGTGGCGGCGGAGATTCGCAGCTTGCGTCCGCCCGAGCCGTACAAGGGGAAGGGCGTGAAGTACGCGGGCGAGCAGGTTCGCCGTAAGGCCGGAAAGGCGGGAGGCAAGTAAGCCATGGGCATCAAGATTCCGAAGAGTCGTGCGGAGAAGCGTGTGCGTCGCCACCTCCGCGTTCGCAAGGCAGTGCAGGGCACGGCGGAGCGTCCGCGTCTGGTGGTGTACCGGTCGCTGAAGCACATCACCGCGCAGCTCGTGGACGACGACGCGGCGCGCACGCTCGCGACGGTCACGTCGACGAAGGTGGGCGAGGGCAAGAAGTCGGAGAAGTCGCTCGAGGTCGGGAAGCAGATCGCCGTGGTCGCCAAGGAGAAGGGGATCACGAAGGTCGTCTTCGACCGTGGCGGGTACCAGTATCACGGCCGCGTGAAGGCGGTGGCCGACGGGGCTCGCGAAGGCGGGCTGGAGTTCTAAAATGGAATCGAATTCAGGGTCAGGCGCCCCAGCGGGCGGACAGGGCGGCGGTGCGCGTCCCGGCGGGTTCGCCGGCGGCGGCAGTGCACGCAGTGGTGGTGGTAGCGCACGGAGCGGCGGCGGTGCCGGCGGTCGTGGCGGTGCGGGCGGCGGCGGTGGCCGCGGTCGCGGCGGCCCGGGCGGTGGTGCGGGCGGCGGCGGTGGTCGCGGTCGTGGCGGTCCCGGCGGCGGCCCTGGTGGCGGTCGCGGTGGTCCTGGTGGCGGCCCTGGCGGCGGCGCACCTGGCTCCGATCGGGGTCGTGGCGGCGGTGGTGGCGGGCGTGGCGGTGACAACCGCGGCGACCGCGAGCAGAGTGACCTGATCGAAAACGTCGTGGCGATCAACCGCGTCGCGAAGGTCGTGAAGGGTGGACGTCGCTTCAGCTTCAACGCGCTCGTCGCGGTGGGCGATGGGCAGGGTCAGGTGGGCTTTGCGACGGGCAAGGCGAACGAAGTGTCCGAAGCGGTCCGCAAGGCCGTCGAAGGCGCGCGTCGCAACCTCGTTCGCGTGCCGCTCACGGGCCAGACGATTCCGCACGAAGTCACCGGCAAGCATGGCGCAGGCAAGGTGTGGATGAAGCCGGCGGCGCCGGGAGCCGGCGTGATTGCCGGTGGTGCGGTGCGCGCGGTGATGGAGTGTGTCGGCATCAGCGACATCCTCACGAAGAGCCTTGGCTCGACGAACCCGCATAACATGGTTCGCGCGGCGATGGACGGATTGGCACAGCTGACGACGGTGGACCAGATCGCGCGCGAGCGCGGTATCGATCCGGAGAAGCTGGGTTACCGGTCGCGCGGCAAATCGAAGGTGAGTGCATAATGCCACGGACATTCGCATGGCACCCGACCAAGGGGCCGAAGGTAACAGGCAAGAACGAGTTGACGACCGGCATGGTGCGGATCAAGCAGGTCCGCAGCGGGATCGGACACTCGTGGCGGATGAACCTGACGCTCAAGGCGATCGGGCTCAGGCACCACCAGGCCGAGGTAATCAAGCAGGATTCCCCCGCCCTTCGTGGACAACTCAAGCAGGTGCGCCACCTCATAGAGGTGGTGCCCGTCGAGGAGTAAGACAGTGACGACGGAAAAACTCGGCCTCCATAATCTCTCGCCCGCACCGGGCAGCAACCGCGACCGCAAGCGTATTGGTCGCGGTCCGGGCTCCGGCACGGGCAAGACGTCTGGCAAGGGTCACAAGGGAAGCAAGGCACGCGCGGGCCATCATGGTCCGGGCGGCGGCAAGCCGCATTTCGAGGGTGGCCAGATGCCGCTCACGCGCCGGTTGCCGAAGCGTGGGTTCACGAATCCGTTTCGCGAGGACAACAACGTCATCCGGCTCGACCAGCTCGCACTGCTCGAGGGCGAGGTGACGGAGGAGACGTTGCGCGCGGCGGGCCTCGTGAAGCGGAAGGGTCCGGTGAAGGTGCTGGCGAATGGCGAACTCTCGACGGCAGTCACGGTGCGTGGCCTCAGGGTCAGCAGCGCGGCCCGTGAGGCGATCGTCGCCGCTGGTGGCAAGGTCGAGGAGTAACACCGCACCCCCGAGGAGCATTCATGGCGCAGAACAATGCCGCAGCGGCGGTATCGAGCGTGTTTCGCACACCGGAGCTGAAGGACAAGATCGTCTTCACGCTCCTGTGCCTGCTCGTATACCGTATCGGTGCGCACATCACCGCCCCGGGTATAGATACCCAGGCGCTGATCGATTTTTTCGCGAACCAGGGCAAGTCCGGCAGCGGTGGACTGCTGGGACTGTATGACCTGTTCACCGGCGGCCAGCTGTCACGCGCGACGGTGTTCGCGCTGGGGATCATGCCGTACATCTCGGCCAGCATCTTCCTGCAGATTGCCGGCGCGGTGGTGCCGTCCGTCGAGAAGATGCAGAAGGACGAGGAGGGCCGGAAGAAGATCAACCAGTGGACGCGCTATGCCACCGTGCTGCTCGCGGCGGTGCAGGCGTGGGGATTTGCGCTGTTCACGGAGTCGCTCACGGGTGCCATCGCGCATCCCGGCATGGCGTTCCGTTTTCAGATGGCGTTCTTCCTGACGACTGGCGCGATCTTCGTGATGTGGCTGGGTGAGCAGATCACGGAGCGCGGCCTCGGCAACGGGGCGTCGCTCATCATCTTCTTCTCGATTGTCGAGCGCATCTGGCCCGGCATCGGAACGACGTTCGGCTTCGTCAACACGGGTGCGATCGGCTCGTTCTCGCTCGTGGTGCTGGCGGCGCTCATGGTGGCTGTCGTGGCTGGCGTGGTGGCAATCACGATGGCGGCGCGGCGCATCCTCATCCAGATCCCGCAGCGCACGATGGCGCGAGGGCGGATGCGCGAAGCGGCGCGGAGCTTCATTCCCCTGCGCATCAATACCGCGGGCGTGATGCCCATCGTCTTCGCGCAGTCGATCGTCGTGGTGCCGGGCGCGGCCGCGCAGTTCTTCAAGTACGCTCCGGCGCAGCGCCTCGCGGAGGTGTTCTCACCGGGCGGCGTACCCTACCTGGTCCTCATGGCGTTCCTGATCCTGTTCTTCACGTACTTCTACACGTCGATCATCTTCAATCCGATCGACCTGGCCGAGAACCTGAAGAAGCAGGGCGGCTTCATCCCCGGTGTAAAGCCGGGTGCCAAGACGGCGGAGTACATCGACCAGGTTGTGAGTCGCATCACCCTGCCGGGCGCGCTGTTCCTCACGGCCATCGCACTATTGCCGGTGCTCATCTCGCGCATGATCAACGTGCCGAGCAGCGTTTCGTTCGGCGGTACATCGCTGCTGATCGTAGTGGGCGTGGCGCTCGATACGCTGGCGCAGGTGCAGCAGCACCTGTTGCTCCGCAAGTACGACGGCTTCATGAAGAAGGGAAAGCTGAAGATCCGCGGCCGGCAGCAGGCGGGACCGGGCGGGTTCTAGGAAGTTCTTCGCTGGCATTGAAGAGCAGGTCATTCCCTTCGCTATCGCTCGAGGGCAGACGCTTTGCTCAGGACGACACCGTCGCTTCGCTCAGGACGACATTATCGCTTCGATCGGCTGACCATACTGATGATCATCGTTCTTTTCGGAAAGCCCGGAGCCGGAAAGGGAACCCAGGCGCCGCTGCTCGCAGCGGCGCTTGGCGTTCCGACACTGGCCACTGGTGACGAACTTCGCTCGGCCATTCGCACGGGAACGGACCTGGGCCGGGAGGCCAAGGCGAACATGGATCGCGGCGACCTCGTGCCCGATGCGGTGATCCTGGGCATCATCAAGCACGCGCTGGCTGAACCGCGGGCAAAGGACGGCGTGTTGCTCGACGGCGTGGTGCGCACCGTGCCGCAGGCGGAAGGGCTGGCGCAGGTGTGCTCGGAACTGGGCACGAAGGTGGAGGCGGTGCTCTGCTTCGACATCGACGACGATGCGATCGTGGCGCGGCTTGCGAGCCGGACGGTCTGCGAGAGTTGCCAGACACCGTACACCGGGCGCGAGCCGGGGACGACGTGCGACAAGGATGGCGGTACGCTGGTGCGTCGCAAGGACGATGAGCCGGATGCCATTCGCAACCGTCTTGCGGTGTACGAGAAGCAGACCGCGCCCGTGCTGGAATGGTATCGCACGCACGGCACCAAGGTCGCTGTCATCGACGCCGTGGGCGCGGTGCAGGACGTGACCGCCCGCGCGCTCGGCGCGTTGGCGTCGTAGGCCGAGGAGATGCGCGGGTGATCCAGCTCAAGAGCAGTCGCGAGATCGAGTTGATGGCGGAAGGAGGAAAGATCCTTGCTGCAACGCACGCACTCATGCGTCGCGAGGTGCGCGAGGGGATTTCGACATTCGATCTCGACCTGCTCGCGGAAGAGTTCATCCGGTCGCACGCGGGCGCGACACCGGCGTTCAAGGGCCTGTATGGTTTTCCGGGATCCCTCTGCGCGTCCATCAACAGTGAAATCGTGCACGGCATCCCGTCGAAGAAGCGCGTGCTGAACACTGGCGACATCATCTCGATCGATCTCGGCGTCGGCTACAAGGGTTACTTTACCGATGCTGCCACGACCGTCGCCGTTGGACCAATCGACGATGAGACGCGTCGCCTGCTGGAGATTACGGAACAGTCGCTCGCAGCGGGCATTGCGGCGGCGGTGCCGGGGAATCATCTCGGAGATATCGGCTCCGCGGTCCAGCGCGTGGTGGAGGAAGCTGGGTTCAGCGTCGTGCGCGACCTGGTGGGGCACGGAATCGGCGTGCAGTTCCACGAGGAGCCGCAGGTGCCCAACTACGGCAAGCCGAAGCGTGGCCTCAAGCTCATGCCGGGCCTCACGCTGGCGATCGAGCCTATGGTGAACATCGGTGGTCCCGCGACGCGCACGCTTGCCGACAAGTGGACCATCGTGACGGTGGACGGGTCGCGGTCGGCGCACTTCGAGCATACGGTGGCGATCACCGATTCAGGCAATCGGGTGTTGACGGCGGCCTGAACTGCGTTGAGGGCGATGGGAAAAGCGTTGAGCGGTTCGAACGCGAATCAACGCGAATCAAACGGATCTACGCGAATCGCTCGATGCGCGGAGACGTTGGTTTCTCGCAGCGAGTGCAGCACCACCAATTGAAATCAGCTTCAATTCACGGTGTCATGCGAGGGGTCAGTCTGCAGCGTCGATGAACTATTCGCGGAGATTCGCTTGATTCGTGCAGATTCGCGTTCCAACCGGCCAACGCTCGTTACGACGCTGTAACGGCCTCCCCCAGGACATACAACGCTCCGCACCACACTCGCGTTCTCAGTAGGAAGCGCGGGCTTCATCACGTTCCATCATGCGGCGCTCACCTATCGCGCCGCCGACCACGGTATCCACGGAGACATATGCTGGGACCCTCCACCACCACGCGGCGACGTATCGCTGCGGGTGTTGCCCTTGTTGGTGCTGTCACACTGGTCGTTTCGAAAGCGGCCGCGCAGGGCATGATCACGTCGCCGAAACAGCAGTTCGGCTTC
>JAYVNZ010000077.1:0-7505 GCA_043758185.1 Gemmatimonadaceae bacterium
CACACCTCGCGTCGAGCCTTCGGCGGGACACGCCTCCAGCGCGTGCGCTCGCGGCGTACAATGCCGGCGCGTCGCGCGTCACGCGCTGGGCGCGCCGTCCCTCCGCGGGCGATGCGGAGCTGTTTACGGAATGGATTCCATTTACGGAGACGCGGGATTACGTGCGTCTCGTGCAGAGGAATGCCGCGGTGTATCGGGCGCTGTACGACCTGAAGTAACCCGCTGTCCGCAGTGGCCCGGCGAGAAAACGTGTCCGTCGGAGTACTCGTACTGTGTTGGCTACTGAGTACCAGGTACTGCAGTCTGTAGTTTGTACTCCCTTCCCTGCAACAAGGGACCTGCCCGTCGCACCGCGACGGGCAGGTCTTTCGTCGAGGCCAACTACCAGCCCGGCGCCAGCTGGATTCCATACACCCAGTTCCTGCCGGGTCGCTGGAATGGATGCGCATAATACGCTTCGATGACCGCATACCCCAGCAGGTTGACGCGCGCCGAGATTCCCGTGCTGAATACGGGCGTCTGGAAATTCGCGTTGCTCGCAGTGGCCGTGAACGAGCGTCCACGCCCATTCCATGCCTCGCCGGCATCGAAGAACGGCGAGATGGTGGTGGGGAGGTACGGAAAGTTGATTAGCCCATACTCCGGCACACCGAGCAGCGGAATGCGCAGCTCGGCACTCACCACCGCCAACCGGCTGCCCAGCAGGCGATCGAAGACCCGGCAATCAGTGCGCGTGCACTCATTCTGGTCAAACGAGCCCACGCCGTAGCCGCGCATCAGCGTTTCCTCTCCCAGGAACAGCGGATACATGCGCGTGGAATCCTCGCTGCTCCGTCCATAGCGGCCGTAGTGCAGGCCGCGGAACGCCAGCGTGAGCGGCCGCATGAAGAAGTACTTGCGATAATCCGCAAGCAGCGTGGTGTACGTGAGGGTGCCCGCCGTCGGCGACACTTCAAAACGGAACCGCTCGCCCTGGATGGGATTCGTGAACGCCGAGTAGGAGTTGTCTCCCACATATGCCACTGATCCCGATCCGTAGTACACCGCAGGATAGGACGGTTGCTTTTGTACCGACTGGTTGACCGGATTGCCGAAGCTGTCGAAGAGGATGCTCTGGACCTGCGTGCTGTATCCCACGCGCGTCGCATTGGCGCCGAATTCGATGCGGCGTGTGGACGAGAAGGGATAGGCCGTGGTGACACCCGCCTGGTCGAGGAAAATGCGCTGGAGGATGATGTCCTGCGAATAGAGCCCGTTCGCCGCCTGCGTGGCCCCGTAGTAGCCGTACTGATACGGGATATGCTCGATCGACGCACCCCAGTTCCACCGGTTCTTCAGGTTCGCGTACTGCAGCTGGCCGCCGATGTCCTGCACCGTGCCGTTGGCCTGCACGGCGAGGCCGATCTGGCGGTCGCTGAGCTGGTCGCCGAACAGGAACGACACGCCACCCGCCACACCGGTTCCGAACGGTCCGCCGGCGGACACGCCGAGCGACGGCTGACCCACCGCGTCGAGGGCGAAGGTGGAGTGATAGGGCGCGGTGTTGAAATCCGTGCCGGACACGAGTCCGGTGAGCGGATCCCGCAGGTAATTCGTGACGGTCGCGCGACCCGGTGTATCGCCGGGTGGCAGCACGCCCGCCGACGCCACTGCCGGTCCGGCGCCCGACGTCATCGGTTCGCCACGAGTCCGTGACGCGTCGAGCGCATACACGGCATACCCCTGGTCTTCGAACACCGAGAACAGCATCCGGCCACTCGACGGCGCCACTGTGAGCGCTGGTGACGTGGCCGTGATGCCACTCACTCCCGTGGAGAGGCGCGTCACCCGCGACAGTGCGCCGCTTGCCGTTTCCAGGCGGTAGATGTCGCAGAAGCCATCCTGGTCGCTGATGAAGAACAGGCTGCGTCCATCGGGTGAGTACTGCGGATTCAGGTGCTTGCCGTGTGCAAAGGGCGAATACACATGGATCTGGCCGCTCGCCACGTCGATCGTCGCCAGCTGGAGGTCCGAGAACGTCATCGTCTCGAAGTTCGTCGTCGCGCCGCGATCGCTCGAGAACGCGATGGTCTTGCCGTCCGGTGACCAGGTGGGCTGGATGTCGCCGTATCGATCGTTCGTGAGCTGCCGGACGGTGCCGGCCGCGATGTTGATCAGGTACAGGTCGGCAACGCCGCCCTGCTGGCCGGAAAACGCGATGGTCTGCCCATCTGGCGACCACGCGATATTCGAGATGGCGCCGATGCCGGGCACGCGCACGCGCCGCTCGATGCTTCCCGAACCCACGTCGAGGATCGCGACTTCGTGGTTGCCCTCAGCCTGGGCGATGAACGCGAACTTCCGGTTGTCGGGTGACCACGCCCCCGACGACGAGATGAACGTGATGGCGTCGAAATGCGAATTGCTCGTGGGTCCCGCGAGCTTCTTGATCACGCGGCCTGTCTGTGCGTCTGCCACGAACAGCTCGATCTCGAACAGCCCGCGACGCGCAAAGAACGCCACGAGCTTTCCATCCGGGCTCACCGTTGGCGCAAGGTTCATCTCGCCACTCTTCCTGTCGATCTGGAGAATGGGATCACCGGCCTGGTTCGGCCGCGTACGGCCTTCGAGCACGGGGAGATACGCCCGCCGGGTGGAGGCGATCCAGTCCTTCGACAGCGAATCCGTGGAGATGCCCAGCACACGGCGAATGCCATCCTCGAACCCAACGCGCAGCGAGGTGCGATAGACATCGACCACGGCCCGGTCGCCCCACCGCCCACCTACGTAGGCCCAGAGCGCCTGGCCGTACCGATACGGGAAGAAGCGCGAGTCCGTGTTCAACTGGTGAATGGTGGGCAGCTTCTCGCGCTCGGCCGCATCGCGCAGCCACATCGCAGTGAGCGGATTGTCTCGACCCAGTGAGAAGTACTCGGCCATGCCCTCGATCAGCCACAGGGGCAGGGTCTGCAACCGCTGGAGTCCGCCAGGCCCCGCCTCGGCGACGCTGTACTGGAACACGTGCACGAGCTCGTGGCCCAGCACGTGATCGTTGTCGGCGTAGATACCCGTGAAAGGCATCACCACGCGGGTGCGCAACCCTTCGGTGACACCACCCGTTCCCTCCGACAACTCTTCGCCTACCACGTTCGTCTGCTGGAAGTCCGGCTGGTCTGCATAGAACACCACCGACTTGCGGTCAAACGTGTGACGGAAGCTGTCCGAGTGTCGCGCGTACCAGCGCTCGGCCAGTCGGCCCGCGTCATGGACGACGAGCGACTCCGCTGGGTAGAAGTACATGTCGAAGTGCGACGTCCGCATGATACGGAAGTCAAAGTGCTCGTACTGCACCTTGTTGCGGCCGAAATACTGTGCTCCCCCGCTGTCAGGAAGTCCGAGCAGCAGCGCACCCAGCAATGCCATGAGCATCGCCGGCCGGAGTGTGAAACGCGTCATCGGTGAGTCCCGCGGTTTCGCCGCAACTGAAGGTCGTATCGAAGATTGCCGCACGAACGGCATCATACTCTAATGGGGCAAGCTTGGTGCCCCGCCCCAGGCCACTGCCACGGGCCGCAGCCCGGAGCCCCAGCGGTGCGGCTTCGGTGTGTCACCACAGCGAGTCCGCCTTTGTAACCTCAGCGCTGGCGTCGCACTGCACAAGCATGTTGTCTGATGGCGCGGCGACTGTAATAATGGAGACACCATGCGCACTCCTCCCCCTGTGCTGCCTCCGCCGAGCGACGACGCGCCGCAGTACAAGGCAAGCTGGTTCGAGGCCGCCGGTGCTGATTTTCCGCTGCGGGCAAAGGCGGCTGGCTACGGCGTGCTCGTTTCCGGCATCGTATTCGGCGTCATGTTCGTCCTGTCCCTGCTCGGCGGCGTCCCGTCGCTCGGGGCGGTCGCCGGGATGGCGCTGGTAGCGTTGATGGCGGGAGCCCTTGTCGCCGTCGCAGGTGCCAAGCTGGGCGACGGTGCTGGAGCGGTGGCCCAGAGCTTCATCCAGCCGTCCGGCAATTCCACCCCGTACGAACAGACGTTCTCGTACCAGGAAGCCATGATCATGCGTGGCGACTTCGAGGGCGCGCTCGAATCGTACGAGGCCATCATCGCCGAGCAACCCACGCTGGTCGCACCTCGGCTGCGCGCCGCTGAGCATTATGCGCGGGGGAATCGAAATCCCGTGCGTGCGGCGGAGCTGTTTCGGGAGGTGCGCGATCTGCCCGGTGCTCCGCTGCGCGATGCCGTGTATTCATGCACGCGGCTTGTGGACCTCTACGACGGCCCACTGGGGGAGCCGGGACGCGCGGTGGTGGAGCTCCGCCGGATCATCGAGTTGTATCCCGGCTCCGAGATGGCCAAGCGCGCACGGGCGGCGCTGCCCGCGTTGAAGGCGCGACTGGAGATCAGCCCGCCCGCAGGTACCCAGGGTTAGTCGAACGAATCGGCCCGGCGCCCTCGCTTGGTGTCTCCCCGCTTCTTCTTCTCGGTGAGCCTGGCCTCCTTGGCGCCTCGCGAGGGTTTCGTTGCCTTGCGTCGCTTCTGCACGACGAGCGCCCCATTCACGAGCTCGACCAGCCGTGCGTCGGCGGCTTCGCGGTTCTGGGTCTGGCTACGCCGCGCACTCGACACCACGCGTATGAACCCGCCACCATCTATACGCGATGCGAGCCGCGACTCCACAAGCAGGCGAGCGGACTCATTCAGGGCAACGGTCGCCCGCAGGTTCCACATGAGCTCGATCCGGGTGGACGACGTATTGACGTGCTGCCCACCCGCCCCGCCCGCTCGGCTCGCCTTGTAGTTCAGCTCGCTCGCCGGAATTTTTCGTCCTCCCGAGAGCTCCAGGCCGTTCTCATCACCCATTCGTAACCCCCAACTGTGCCGATCGTCTCTGGCAGGTAACTGTGGCAGAATACCAGTAAAACACCCCAATCAAAGCTCGGGCACTTTGCGAGACAACCGTTTATTGCTTCTCGACAAGAAGGCCGAGCCAGAAACCCGCGCTCTGTTCCTGGAGCCATCGCGCCTGATGCGATGGGTGTACGTCGCGCGTATCTCCATTGCGTCGTCCATCCTCATTGCAGCCGTGATTGCATGGCTCAAGGATCCGCTCAACGACGACGCGCAGCTCCTCCTGCCTTCCCTGACCCTGCTTGCCGCGATCATCACGGCGGTTGGGTCCGCGTTCTTCGGACGACAGCGCAAGGGCCAGCTTCGCGCCAATTTCTTCTATCTCCAATCGGTGTTCGACCTGCTGCTCGTCACGGCGGTCGTCCACCTCACGCGCGATCAACGCACGGGGGCGTCGCAGTTCGCCGCACTGTACATCCTCGTCATTGCAACCGCGTCGCTGCTGCTGCCCGCGAATGGCGGTCTGCTCATCGCCCTGTTCGCCGACGTCCTGTATGTGGCGGACTCCATCTTCAGTATCGACACCGCCTTCACCTACCAGGTATGGTGGCAGCTGGCCGTGTTCGCGTTCGTCGCCCTAGGCAGTGCGTACCTCAGCGGCAAGCTTCAGGAAGCGCGCAGCGGTACGGAAGGCGAACTCGCGCACGCCAGGCTCCAGGCTGCCGACATCCTGTTCAATATCCGCAGCGGGGTGCTCACCGTGGATGGTGCCGGACGGCTTCTCTATGCAAATCCCATGGCCGAGGATCTCCTGGGGCTGGATCTGGATGACTTCCTGGGCATGCCAGTGCTTGCCGAGATCTACCGGGTGGCCCCCGAGTTGGCCGATGCGCTCGAGCGGTCGGTGCAGAATCGTGTCCGCACGACACGCGCTGAAGGCATCATCGTGCAGGTGGAGCGCCGGTTCCCCATTGGCGTGACCACCACCTATACGGATGGCGACGGGCTGCGAACGGATCGCACTGCCACCGCCATCTTCCAGGATATCTCGGACCAGAAGCGGCTCGACATGCTGCGGCTTCGTGCCGAGCGGCTCGAGGGTATTGCGGAGCTTTCGGCGTCGCTGGCGCACGAAATCAAGAATCCGCTGGCGTCCATTCGCAGCGCCGTGGAACAACTGTCTCGCTCGCCCTTCTCCGGCTCGGACGAGCGGACGCTGGCGCACCTGGTGATGCGGGAATCGGATCGCCTGAGCCGGTTGCTCTCGGAATTTCTCGACTTTGCACGCGTCCGCGTGGCTCGGCTGGAAACGCTGGACCTGGATGCCCTCGTGGCTGGTGCCGTTCGCCTCGCGCTTGCGCATCCGGACCGGGAGCAGGGAGTCGCCATCGTCACGAACGTGCGCCCCGGCGAGTTCCAGGTGGAGGGCGACGACGACCTGCTGCACCGCGCACTGTTCAACCTGCTCCTGAACGCGATTCAGGCGTCGCCGGCAAACGGGGAAATCCGGCTGGACGTCTCCAGTTCCACGCCGGAGCAGATTGGATCGGGCATCGCGTTTCCCAATGGCGCGGTGGCCATCAGTGTCTCGGATAGCGGACCCGGCATTCCCTCCGACATCCGCGACCGGTTGTTCGACCCGTTCTTCACCACCAAGCCCGATGGCAGCGGCCTTGGCCTGGCGGTGGTTCACCGCGCCATCGATGCGCATCGCGGCCTTGTGCTGCTCGACAGCGGGCCCACCGGCACTCGCTTCACCGTGATCCTTCCCTGTATGCCCCGCGCGATCCGCACGGGCCATACGCCTGTCGTGTCCCACACTCCGGTGTTCTCGTGAGCTCCAACCGTATTCCCTCCGTTCTCGTCGTGGATGATGAGCAGGGCATCCTCGAATCGCTCGGCATCCTGCTTCGCAACGCGGGATTCAACACGTACACGGCACGCGGCGGACGCGCGGGACTGGAACAGTTGACCGCAGTGCAGCCCGACATCGTGCTCACCGACGTCCGCATGCCGGACGTGGGCGGCGTGGAAATTCTCGCGGCAGCGCGACAGCAGAACCCCGACACGCCGGTGATCCTCATGACGGCGCAGGCCACCCTGCAGTCGGCAATGCAGGCGGTGAACGAGGGTGCCTTCTACTATATACAGAAGCCGTTCCGGAACGACGAGCTGCTTGCCATCCTCACTCGTGCCGCTGAAAATCGCGAGTTGCGCGTGGAGAATCGGACGCTCAAGCAGGAGATCAAGCGACGCGAAGGGCCGAGTGGGGCACGTCCGGTCGGGAGCAGCCGAAGCTGGCTCGAGGTGCTGCGACTGGCGGAAACGGTAGCGCCCACGGAGTCCACGGTCCTCATCCAGGGCGAGTCGGGCACCGGCAAGGAAGTCATCGCCCGCTATATCCACGACCTGTCGGCGCGCTCGGAGCGCAGTTTCGCGTCCATCAATTGCGGCGCGCTGCCGGAGAGCCTGCTCGAGAGTGAACTCTTCGGACACGTGAAGGGCTCATTCACGGGGGCCATCAAGGACAAGAGCGGCCTGTTCACCGCGGCGGCCAAGGGCACGTTCTTCCTTGACGAAATCGGCGAGACGACGCCCGCCACGCAGGTGAAGCTGCTCCGTGTCCTGCAACAGCGCGAAGTGATCCCGGTGGGTGGTACCGATCCGCAGCCCAT
>JAYVNZ010000078.1:0-15381 GCA_043758185.1 Gemmatimonadaceae bacterium
CCCTGCGCGGCGATGAAGACGATGTCCGGATTGCCGGGATCGATCGCAATGCGTCCCACGCGTCCGGTGGAATCGAGCCCCATCTTCGCCCACGTGCGGCCGGCGTCGGTGGACTTGTAGACCCCATTGCCGAGCGAGATGTGACTGCGGATCCAGGGTTCGCCCGTACCGGCCCAGACGATGGCGGGATTTGATGGTGCCACCGCGAGCGCGCCGATGGACGACACGTCCTTGTCGTCGAAGAGCGGGCTCCAGTGAATGCCGGCGTCCACCGTTTTCCAGATGCCGCCGGACGCGGCGCCGGCGTAGTAGGTGTTGAAGTCGCCGGGGACGCCGGCCACGGAGGTGACACGATTGCCCACAGGCCCGATGTAGCGAAACTTGAGCGCCGCGATGTTCGCAGCATCCACAGTTGGTGGCGAGATGGCAGGGGTGCGCTGTGCAGCGACCGGATGCGACAGGGTCGCGATGCCCAGTCCGCATGCGAGGATGGAATGGCGGGTGCGTGCGGTCATGGGAGCAACCTGGAGGGCTGGCGGAGTGGACGGCGAGGAGGAGTCCATATTCCCGTCGCCCGCGAACACGCGCAAGGGCGGAGTGGGCGTCGTGCGATTCGAAAAGGAGATCACCCTCCGTGCGCCGCGCGAGCGTGTCTGGCGCGCATTGACGGACGCGCAGGAGTTCGGCGCGTGGTTCGGGATGACGCTCGACGGATCGTTCCAGGAAGGGCAAGCCATCCGCGGCCGGATGAGCAACCCGAAGTATGCGCACTTCAGCATCGAGTTCGTCGTGGAGACGATCGCCCCCAGGATCTCTTCTCGTACTGCTGGCACCCGTACGCGATCGACCCGAACGTCGATTTCTCGAAGGAGGAGCGGACGCTCGTCGAGTCGGACGTGTCGCGCCAGGCGATCACCAAGCACCTGCGCGTGCTGTCGGACGCAGGGCTGGTCCGCAGCACGCGGAAGGGCAGGGAGCAGGTGTGGGATCTCGAGCAGAGGCGGCTCGATGATGCGCATGCATACCTGGACCGGATCTCGAAGCAGTGGGACGAGGCGCTGGATCGCTTGCGAGCGTTCGTGGAGGAGTAGGGCAGGGCGTGCTTCGCCTAGCTCGTGAACGTAGTAGAAAAAAAGACGATAGTACAGTGTACTTCGTAGCCAACTCAGTACGAGTACCTCCCGCGCCACCCGATTGTGGACGTGTCGGCGAGTGGAGCCCTTCACAGCTATACTCGTACGGCGTTGGCGCACATTGTCGACAAGCGTGCGCGGAGAGTACGCCTCACGGCCGCGCTCCGATCGTCCGTGAGAAGAAGTCGAGCGCCGCGGTGTACGCCCCCTGCCAGCTGGCATGGCGGAGGAAGGAGTGGATCTCGTCGGGGAAGACGAGCTGCTCCACGTGTACCCCCTGCTTCCGTAGTGCAGCCACGAGGGTCTGGGTCTCGATGAAGCGCACGTTGCGATCGTCGTCGCCGTGGATCACCAGCACTGGCGCCTTCCACGCCTTGACCGTGGAGAGGGGCGACGACTTGAACGCGAGCGCCGTGGCGGCCGGATCCTCGAGCGGATTGTAGTCGGGCAGGAAGGTGGCGATGCCGACATTCCAGTCGTGGACACCATGGATGTCCACGCCCGCCGAGAAGAGCTGTGGGTCGTGCGTGAGGCCCATGGCGGTGAGGTATCCGCCATACGAGCCGCCCCAGAGCGCGATGTGCTTCGGGTCGACATCAGGGCGCGCGGCGAGCCAGCGGCCTGCCGCCGCCAGGTCGCGGTACTCCGTTCCACCCGTGGCGCCGTAGCCGATGGCTTCGCGGAAGGCCATGCCGTAGCCGATGCCGCTCCGGTAGTTGAGCTGCAGCACCACCGCGCCGCGCAGCGCGAGCGCCTGGTTCATGGCGTAGGCGTGGTGGTAGTAGGAGCCGTAATTCCAACCCAGCAGCATCTGCCGACGCGAGCCGCCGTGGAGGAAGATCACGGCGGGGCGTCGCTCACCGGCCCTGTACTCCGGTGGCAGGAAGAGCTGCCCGTGCGTCACGATACCGTCGGCCGCGCGGAACGTCACCGGGCGCGGCACTACCAGCTGTGCCGAGGGGAAGTCGGCGGGGATCGTGGACGGCGCGAGGGCGACCATCCGCTCGCCCGACACGCGCGCCACCTGCGCCGGATCGCGTGCGCTCGACCGCGTCACGACCACCTTGCCGTCGGCGGTCATCACCGGGTTCCACTCGATGCCGTCACCGTTGGTGACCGCGACGGGTGCTGCACTGCCGTCCACGGCGACCGTGCGCACGTGACGGCGGTCAATGTCGTCCTGGTTCGTGTTGTAGAGGATGCGACGGCGGTCGGGGGTGGAGAGGACGTACTCCACCTCGCCGTCGCCTGGCGTGAGCAGGGTGGCAGCGCCTCCCGCCGCACTCACGCCGTACAGATGCGTCCAGCCATCGCGCTCCCATGGGAACACGATGCGGTCACCGGCGCCCCACTGGAGCTGGTTGTCGGACACGATCTCGCGGAAGACGCTTCCGACGCCCTTCGCGGCGGTCCACACCGTGATCGCCTTGCCCGTGCGCGCGTCGCCCACGAGAATCGACCATGGCTCGCCGGTGCGCTCCGGGGTGAAGAGCATTCGGTGGCGATCGTACGGCGTCCTGATGAAGGCCACGCGGTTGCCGTCGGGGGACCAGGCAGCTTGCCCGTCGGTATCAGTCGAAGGAGCCAGCCACGTAATGCGGCGCGGGCCGGGCTCGTAGACGCCGACGAACGCGTGTGTCCCGCGGTTGGAGGTGAAGGCGAGACGCGACTCATCAGGCGACCAGCGCAGCGCGCCCTGTGCACCACGCGAGCGAAACATCGACACCGCCTCCCGCTTGGTGGTGCTGTCGGCGAGCCAGAATACCTGACCGCGCCGCACGAACGCCAGGCCCGTGCGCGAGGGCGTTGGCTGGTTACCCTCGGCCACCCGCCCCACCGTGGAGCCATCGAGTCCCACGCTCCATATCGCCTGCTCGGCCCCCGCGGCGTCACTCGTGGGATTCGGTACCTCTCCCGCGCGGTTCGGCCCGCCGCCGCGCACGAAGTAGAGCGTGTGCCCATCGCGGGAGAAGGTGAGGTCGGTGATATCCTGTCCCTCATCGTCCGTGAACCGGGTGATCATGCGCGCCTGCCCGCCAGCTGCATCGGCAGTCCAGATGTTGCGCACGCCCCGCGCGTTGAGCACCCACGCCACCGTCCCACCAGTCGGTGCGGCCACGAGTCCGCTGGCGAATGGCGCGCCGTCGAGCTGGGCAATGGTGGGGGTCGTCTGCTGTGCGCGTGCCGCTTGGGCGACGGCGACGAGAACGAGGGCAGCGATGGCAAATGGGCGGAGCGACATGAGGTTGGACGAGAAGGGGGTGAGGTCGACGAGACCTTCAAGCGTGTGGCTGCCGTCCGGTCAGATGCAGCAGTAGGAAAACAAGACAATAGTACCGTGTACTTGGTAGCCAACTCAGTACGAGTACTCTCTCGACAACCCGATTGTGGACGTGTCCGGCGTTGGAAGCCCTTCAGGACTGTACTCGTACTGCATTGGCTACCGGGTACGAAGTACTGGCGTCTTTCGTTCTATTCGTCTTCGCCGAGATGACATCTGCTAGAACAACGACGCCTGCCGGCCTCCGCCCCACTGCTGGAACGTCACCGTTCCCTGCCAGAGATGATCGAGCGCCTGCATGTTTCCCGCCTGTTCCTCAAGCGTGGCCTGCGACCAGTGGCACGCCACCGACTTCGCTGCCGCCTGGCGATCATCAGAATTGAACGTCACCGTCGCGGTGAGCAGGGCACGGCTCACAGGATGAATCTTCTGACCGTACCACGGCGGTGCAGCGGAGGTGCGTGCTTCGGGGAAGGCAGCGTAGAAGAGTGGTGTCGCCACCGGTAGTGCGCCCGACTGGAATATCTGCGTCACCACATTGCCAGTGAGACGATGATCGGAATGTCCGTATCCACCTTCGGGGCCCCAGGTCACCACCACCGACGGATGGAGTGCGCGCAGCACGGAATCGATGCGCGTTGCCAGTGTATCGAGGCGCTTGCCAGGCCACGGTGCAAAGTCTGCGAGCCCGGCATCGGGAAAGCCGAGCAGGATGGGTGATTCGAGTCCGAGCGCGCGCGCCGAGCAGCGCGCTTCGTTGGCGCGGACCGTCGCGAGGGAATCGCCAGCTGGAATTCGCGCATGCGCGTTGGCGCCTCGCCGACCGTCCGTTGCAATGACCAGAAAGACGCGAACGCCTGCGCGCGCGTAGCGCGCCAGCGCGGGTGCGACGAGTGTTTCGTCGTCGGGGTGTGCGAAGATTGCGACAAGAGTGCGCGGTGACGTGTGCACGGGAGCCGAACTTGCACCACCAGTTGCACACGCGGCGAGGAGGGCGATCACCCCTGCACCGATGAGGTAGCCCAGCCTGCGCTCAAATACGAGGAGTGTCACGGGGACCATTCGGGGTTGAGCGAGGGAGTGGTCGTAAGGCGACTGACGTGCTTGCCCGACAGATCCGTGACGTAAACAGCATCGAAGCCCTCGCAATGCGATATGAAGGCGAGCTGCGATCCGTCGGGAGACCAGCTGTATTGTCCATCGAAGGCCGAGGTGCCGGCAACCATGGTGCGGTGACGATCGCCTACGCGCACGACCTCTACATCATAGTTACCCTGAAGTGCAGTCTCGAATACGATGTGTGCGCCATCGGGTGACCAACGTGGAATGTCCGTGGTGACCTGCGCGCCGGTCGTGAGGCGTTCTCTACCCGTCCCATCGGAGCGTATGGCGTAGAGATCGCGGTCGCCGCCGCGGCCTGAGACAAACGAGATCTTCGAGCCGTCCGGCGACCAGACAGGGCTGATGTCTTCACCCGTGTGCGAGCAGAGAGTATGGGCACTTCTACCATCGGCATTCATGACCCACAGTTCCCAGTCGCGTCCACCAACCTGCGACCCGAACGCGATCTTCGAGCCATCAGGTGACCACAGCGGAAAGCGGTCGTGCGTGCCACGCGTGGTGAGGCGATCCTGTTGTTGTCTGTCGACATCGGTGACGTAGCCTTCCCAATTACCGTCCCGCTTGGACGCGAAGGCAATTCTGGGATTCGTTCCAATGCGCAGTGGAGGTAATACCTGGACGCCTGCGACGATCACCCACAGGACACCGTACTTGAGTCGAGACGTTTCCAGCATCCGGCACGCTAACGCGACAGGGCTCCAAGCTACCATGCCGGCAGTCTCGGCGGGTGTCAAGACGGGTATCCCCGTGATCGCGTCATCCGGACACAAGGCGACGGTCCATTTGGTTCGAGCATCGCAGCACTCATCGCACGCTTGCGAACGTCCCCGGGAATTGCGCGATCACGCGCAGTGCCGCGCGCCCGCCGAGCACGGTGAGCGCAGTCGCCAGCGCGTCCGCCAACGCACCGTGCGGCGCAATCACGGTTGCCGTGAGCCCATTGGTGAGACCGAGTCCCGTGCGTGGATCCACCACATGCGAGTATCGCACGCCATCGATTTCGACGAACTGCGACTCGGCGCCGGAGGTCGCCACGGCCGCATGCGTGATCGCCCCGGCGCGTGCTGCGAGTGACGCATCTGCCCCCGGTATCGCGACGCACCACCCGTCGCGCCCCGGTGGCGAGTCGCCGACAACAAGATCGCCACCAGCCTCAATGAGCGCGCGAGTCACGCCATGTCGCGCCAGCTCAGACAGTGCGTCCTGCAGGATCCATCCCTTCGCGATGCCGCCGAGGTCGAGGCGCATGCCCGATGTTGCGAGTCGCACGCGATGGCGCGCCGAGTCGAGGGCAATAAGTCGCCAACCAACTCGCTGCCGCGCTGCGTCGAGTGCGCGCGCGTCCGGTAGGTGCCCGCGCGTACGGGCATCGCGCCAGAGTGCGACCATCGGACCAACGGTCGGATCGAACGCGCCGTCGGTCGCGCGGGCGACCGCGACAGCGCGCAGAAGGACGTCGAAGAGCGGGCGGCTCACGCGGACCCACTTGCCGGGTCGCTGGTCGAGCCGGCGGACTTCGCTCGTGGCACGCCAGTCGCTCATGACGTCCTCGAGCGCAGCGATGCGCGCAAAGGCCGCCCGTGCGGCGCGTGCAGCGGTCGCGTCGCTCGCGTAGAGCACAATGCGTGTCTCGACGCCCATGTGCAGTTCCGCGAACTCGTGTCGCGGCTGCGCATGCACGCGTGGCGCAAGCACGACAATCAGCAGGGCGATGAGAAATCGCGTCACGAGGCCAAAGATAGGAGCAGGTCACCCGTGTTCGCTCGGGACGACACCCATGATGTCGCGGCGACGTTCACCACCGCCAATTGAAACCACTGGCGAAACCGCCGCTGTACGCACACAATCCCTGCGGTGAACATCTATAGAATCGCGCGCGCGACCTGCATCGCCGCGCTCACGGCATCCGTGGCGAATGCGCAAGCGCACGTCGTCACTGACTCGATTCCCGGCACGCTCGTGACGCTGGACTTCGTGCGCGTCCCGGCCGGACATGACGTGGCGTCGTTTCTCATCGGCCGCACCGAGCTCACCTGGGATGCGTACGACCCCTTCGCATTCGGGCCCGGCTCGGGCGGGTCGCGTGGCAGCGCCGACGCCGTCTCTCGGCCGTCACGTCCCTACGGCGCACCTGATTACGGCTTTGGCCACGCGGGCTATCCGGCCATCAGCGTCACGAAGGAAGCCGCGGACGCGTACTGCCGCTGGCTCTCGGCAAAGACTGGCCGTCGCTACAGACTTCCCACCGAAGCGGAATGGGCGCACGCGGCGCAGCTGGCTGCCGGTATGAAGCCGCTGTCCACGCAGCGCCGCGACGCGCTCGCATGGCATCGCGGCAACGCAGCGGCAAAGTCACACCCCGCAGGACGGAAGGCCGCAGATGCGCTCGGCCTCCGCGACCTGTTCGGCAACGTCGCCGAATGGGTCACCACTGCCGACGGACACCTCGTCACGCGCGGCGGATCGTGGCGTGACGCATCCTCGAACGTCGGGCCCGCGGCGCGCGCAGTGCAGGATGATTCGTGGAACGAGAGAGATCCGCAGATTCCGAAGAGTCCTTGGTGGCTCTCAGATGGCCCGTTCGTCGGCTTCCGCATCGTGCGTGAGCCATGACCCCAGTGCGAGGTGCTTCCTCATGACCGATTCGACATCCAATCCACTCACACGGCGGACGTTCGTACGCGCGGCCGCGGTGACGTCCGCCGCGCTGGGCGCGGGGCTCACGCTGCCCTCGAAACTGCACGCGTTCACCACACAGTGGCGTGAGTCGGCAGACGTCATTCGCATCGGCCTCGTGGGCTGCGGTGGGCGCGGTACCGGCGCAGCACGCGATGCGCTGCGCGGCTCCGAGCGCGTGGAGCTCGTGGCACTCGGCGACCTCTTTCCCGATCGCCTCGAAATGTGTCGTGCGAATCTCGCCAGGCTCGCGGGTGAGAATCCTGCGTTCGGTGTGAAGTACAAGGTGACGGCAGAGCGGAGCTTCACCGGCTTCGACGCGGTGCAGAAGGTGCTCGATAGCGATATCGATCTCGTCATTCTCGCGACGCCACCGGGGTTCCGCCCGATGCATCTCGCGGCGGCAGTTGCCGCGGGAAAGCACATCTTCACCGAGAAGCCCGTCGCGGTCGACGCGGCAGGCGTGCGCTCGGTCATCGCAACGGCGGCGCTCGCGAAGCAGAAGTCGCTCGCGGTGGTTGCGGGCACGCAGCGTCGGCACGATCCCGGCTATCGGGAGACGATCAAGCGCCTGCAGGATGGCGCCATCGGCGAGATCACGAGTGGACAGATCTTCTGGAACCAGGGCGGACTCTGGCATGCCGCGCGGAAGCCCGAGTGGAGTGATACGGAGTGGCAGATCCGCAATTGGCTCTACTTCACGTGGCTCTCCGGTGATCACGTTGTCGAGCAGCACATCCACAACATCGATGTCGCCAACTGGGTGATGGGCGGACATCCGGTGAAGGCGGAGGGCGTTGGTGGGCGACAGCAGCGCACGGACGAGAAGTATGGCCACGTGTACGATCACTTCGCCGTGGACTTCGAGTACGCGAACGGCCAGCGCGTGCTGAGCATGTGCCGGCAGATCGACGGCACGGCGAATCACATTGGCGAGAGCTTCACGGGCGACAAGGGCCGCACGGACCCCAAGGGCATCATCACCGCGGGCCGGAAGACGTGGACGTATTCCGCCGCGACGCCGGCCGTGAATCCATACGTGCAGGAGCACACGGATCTCGTCGCGAGCATTCGTGCAGGCAAGCCACTGAATGAGCTCGTACGGGTTGCGGAGACGACGTTGACGGCCATCATGGCGCGTGAGGCGGCGTACACGGGTCAGGTGATCACGTGGGATGCATTGCTCGCGTCGCCGTTGTCCGTAACGCCGTCGCCCATCGCCTTCGGTGCGATGCCGGTTCCGCCGGTCGCGATGCCGGGCCAGACGAAGCTCGACCGCACATGGAGCGCACTGTGAGCGCGGACAGCGTGGTGAACCGGCGGGGATTCGTTGGAGCGGCCCTCGCCGCGGGGATGGGTATGGCAGCGGGCACACGCGAGGCGTTCGGCGCGGTGTCTTCTGTCGCGCCGTCGTCGTCGGAGCCGAAGTTCAAGCTCAAGTACGCGCCGCACTTCGGACAGTTCGCGCAGCATGCGGGCAACGATCTCGTCGCGCAGCTCGAGTTCGCGCGGAGTGAGGGGTTCACCGCGTGGGAAGACAACGGAATGCGCGACCGCAGCATTGCCGACCAGGAGCGCATCGCGAGCGCCATGACGCGACTGGGCATCGAGATGGGTGTCATCGTGGGGCACAAGATCGACTGGAGTACGCCAAGTCTCGCCACCGGTGACGCTGTCATTCGCGACAGGTTCCTGACGGAGGTGCGCGAGTCCGCGGCGGTCGTCAAGCGCGTCAATGGAAAGTCGATGGTGATCGTACCTGGAGTCGCCGACCGCCGCATCGATCCGGAGTTCCAGATGGCCACCGTGATCGACACGCTGCGCCGAGCGCTCGACATTCTTGCGCCGCTGGGGATTACCCTCCTGCTGGAGACGCTCAACACACGGCGCGATCATCCCGGGCAGCTGCTCGCTCGGGTGTCCCAACTCTTCCTGGCGACGCGCGCGATCAACAGCCCGCACTGCAAGATCCAGTTCGACATCTATCATGTGCAGATCAACGAGGGCAACATCATTCCCCTCATGGACTCCGCATGGAGCGAGATCGGATACGTGCAGGTGGGCGACAATCCCGGACGCAAGGAACCTGGCAGCGGCGAGATCAACTATCGCAACGTGTTCCGGCACCTGGCGAGCAAGGGCTATACCGGTGTCGTCGGGATGGAGCACGGCGCCTCGAAACCCGGCAAGGAGGGCGAGCGCGCGGTCATTGACGCCTACGTCGGGGCTGACGCCTTTCAGGACACGTAGGCGACGTGGGCCAAACGCGGAGCAACTCGCTTCATGTCAGGACACTGCCGCGCCATGAAGTGACATGGCGGACGTCCTGCGGGCACGGGCTGTAGATGGCGAGCGAATCGCGCGTCGCCATCTACGTCGCCATTGGCGCAAACGTCCTCATCGCTGCGACCAAATTCGCGGCCGCACTCGTCACGGGCAGCTCCGCCATGGTCTCCGAGGGCGTGCACTCGCTGGTCGACTCAGGCGACGGCATCCTGCTGCTGCTCGGCGAAGTGCGCGCCGCGCGGCCCCCCGACGAAGAGCATCCACTCGGCCACGGCAAGGAACTGTATTTCTGGTCGCTCATCGTGGCCGTGCTGTTCTTCGCGCTCGGCGGCGGCATGTCCTTCTACGAAGGCATCCAGCACATTCTCCACCCTGAGCCCATCCGCGATCCCAAGTGGAACTACATCGTCCTCGGAATATCGCTGATGATTACCATGGTGTCGTTCACCGTGGCATTCCGCACCTTCCACAAGCGGGCCGGCGACGCCTCCTACTGGCAGACATTCAGGCAGAGCAAGGATCCCACGATCTTCACGCTCGTGCTCGAGGACCTGGCGGACCTCGTGGGACTCGCATTCGCGCTCGCTGGCGTGTACTTCAGCCAGCGCCTCGATATGCCAGCGCTCGATGGCGTGGCCTCCATCGGTGTGGGGTTGGTAATGACCGTGGTCGCCATGCTGCTCGCGCGCGAGAGCAAGGGGCTGCTGCTGGGCGAGAGCGCAACTCGCGCGGAGCGCGCTCGGCTGCACGAAGTGGTGCGTGCAGATCCCGATGTGCGCAGCGTGTCACGCATCGTCACGCAGTTTCTCGGTCCGGAGAGTGTGCTCGTACTGATGGACGTCTCCTTTCGGGAAACGCTCGATAGCGTGGCCCTCGGAGACACGATCGATCGGTTGGAGGCGCGCATCCACGAAGTGATGCCTGCCGTGAAGCACATTTATGTGGAGGCGAACTCCCTCAGGGATACTTCGCAGCGGAGCGGGGGCCCGCATCCCGCGGACCAGTAACGAGTGGCGCGCATCGCCGCTCCACTTGACGTGTCAGCGCTTCTTCCTGCCCCTGGTAATGAACTCGTGCCCTGATGCGAGGAGCTCACGCAGCATCGAGTCGGACATCAGGTCCACGCGGGCGAGCACGGCATCGTAATCCTTGTAGTGCGGTGTGAAGTAAAGCGCTTCGGGTAGCGCTCGATGAGGTAGTCACGCTCGAGGATGCTCAGCCGCACGGCCAACGTGCCCTTCTCGACGTCCTTCTTTTCGGGAAACCAGGCAAACGTCTTTCCATGGACCTTGAACGCAGGGAATCCATAGGTGCTTCCCGGTTCGACATCGGCAAACGTTTTCACGATCGCATGTACTCGCGAGATGCCATCGGGTTTCATGGAGTTGATGCTGTCGCTCCGGCGTGAAACTGTCAATCACATCCGGTAACAGCGACTACTTCGCGAATTGCCGTGAGGGGCCGAGGGCGAATGCGAATCCGACGAACACCACCACGCCCACGGCGATGATCGCCCAGCTACGGCCGATCACGAACGGTTTCGTCGCCGATCCGCGCGGCACGGCGAAGCCGATCGAAATCATCCCGGCGTTGCCACCGAACGATGACGCGGCCGCCGACATGATGGTGATGAGGATGCCGATCGGATTCAGCAGTCCCACCAGCACCGCGGCCACCCCGATCGTGGCGTAATAGCCATGCGCGATGACACGCCGTGCCGGTCCGGTTGCAGCAGCATCGCCGAGCATCGCGGTGAGGGCGCGGATTGCTGCGCGCACCAGCAGGAGGTAGGCAGCGATGCCGGCCGCCAACTCCACGGCACGCCACAGATAGGGCAACGGCAGCAGCCCGATGCCGCCCCCGACACCGGGTCCGAGATCGCCCACGCCTGTCACGCCCGAAAAGCAGAAATAGCCCGCCGCGACGAACGCCTCCGTGACCCAGACCAGCCACAGTGTCAGTCGCGCCATGTCGCCCCGGGCTCTTCGCCACAGGCCGAAAACCACCACCGCCAGCACGCTGTCGACCATCACGCCCGCGACCGACACGAGCAATCGCGGCATGCCGCTCCACCCCTCGCAATTCACGTAGAAGGCACCGAGCGTCGTGACGTGGCCGCCCTGCACGGCACACGTCGCGGCATGGCCGGCCACCTCGTGCCACATCGTCAGCATCGGCATCAGCAACAGCCCCAAGCCGACGATCGTCGCCGAGTTGACATGCTGGGACTCGTCAGTCATGATGCACTCCTCGCCAGTCCTACTGCCCGACCCAGTAATTCATCTTCACCTGGAACACATTCGTCGGCCGGTCGCGGAAGAGCGCGGTGCGCTGCGTCGTGAAGTCGAACGCGCCAATACCGTCGGAGCCGCTGCGCTGCTGCGTCCACACAACGTAGACCGTGGAGCCCGGGCGATACTCCCAGCGCAACACCGCGTTGCCGATGAACGAACGGACCGTGAAGTCCGGGTTCGCGAACGCAAATGCGTTCGCCGGGCCCGCGCCGTCCGGATCGATGGTGTAGCTGCCCCCTGACCCGTCTGCACCGGGCGCGTAGCTGACGGTGCCGACGTCCGTGCCGTACACGAGCTTCTGTACGGTGCGCGGCGCCGCGAACTCACGAAAGTTGAGATACGCTCCGCTCGCAATGAACGGTTGTGCATACAACTGCAGCGTCAGGTCGGGCGTGAAGGTCCAGTTGATCCGTGTGTCGAGCGACAGCGTCCGCGACCTCACGAATCCGAACACGTACCGCCTGCCGAAGAAGCTCGTTGCCGTCGGGTCGGCCACGGCTTCCACGTACTGCGCCTCGTCCTCGCCCGCGTTGAACGAAGGCGACAGGCTCACGAACACATTGGTCGCGGGCTTGAGTGCGATCCCGGGGCTCACGCTCAGGATGTGCGTGCTCGCGTCGATGCCGCGCCCCCCAGAGATCGAGATGTCGTAGACAGCTTTCTGCCGAGCGTCGGTGGAGACCTCGCCGGAGTAATAGTCGTAGCCCGTACGCCTCACGACGGGACCGCCACGCGTGAGCCGATCGTCGTACACTGTCGGATGCTTGATGGCGAACCCGCGAATATTCCAGTAACTCGGCAACTCGATGGCACCAAACACCTGTGCCTGGAGGTCCGTGCGATCGCCATCGTAGTTGAACTGCTGCTGGCCGCCAGCGAGCAGCGCGAGGCTCCTGTAGTGCCTCGTCGGCGTCGTCCACTGCCGGACGACGTTGGCGTTCATCCATTTGTAATCGGCACGGTCGAGATAGGAGAGGTCATTCGTCTCGAAGCCGGGGCTGCGCCAGTTCTGCGCGGTCTCCCAGAGCCAGTTGCCATTCTGCTTCGCCAGACGCGTATAGAATCCGTAGCCGCGCACGCTCGTTGCCGACGTGTTGTACTTCGTATTGAACAGGCCGTCGCTGGATACGGCGCGGTCCGGACGCTGGAAGTAGTGCGCGCTCGACTGCTCGGTCGCCGCGATCGCACCCGGTGACCCGCCAACGTCGGACACCAGCGTCGTGCCCATCCAGCTGTATTCCTGGTTATTCCAGAGGTGCTGGAAGTCGATGCCTGTCGCCTCCGCATGGCTGCGCAGGCGATCGCGCAACACGGTGTCGCGGAGCTGCCGCGCGGTGGACGTGAGCACCATGCCGACGGTGGTATTGCCCGCGCTCAGGTCCTTCTTCACCCGGCCCACGAAATAGTTTGTGTACGGCTCCACCTCCTGCCTGCGCTCCAGCGGGGACCCACCGACCCGGAATGTCGCGGTCTCCCGGTTCGTCACTGCATCGAGCAGGCCGATGGTGTACCCGCCCGCCGTGCGCCCCGTGATCTTCGCGGCGCCGAGGATGGAGGTATTGTCAGGCGTGTTGGCGTACTGCGCGGCGTTGTCGACATACCCATTGAGCTGAGGCGGACGCCCAATGCGCCGCGAGTAGAAGGCGCCGAGGTTCGACGTATTGCTGCAGAAGTTGCAATTCATGCCGCCGAAGTTGAACGCACTGCTGCCCGCGATGAAGAACGGTCGCTTCTCGTCGTAGTAGGTCTCATACGCCGAGGGGTTGATGGTGGCAGGGTCGACTTCCACCTGGCCGAAGTCGGGGTTCACCGTCGCGTCGAGCGTGAGGTTCGACGTCAGCAGGTACTTGATGTCGCCGCCCGCGTTCACCCGGCTGGAGGCCGTCCTGTGATATGGGTCGCCCGGTGTGGCGTACTTGAACTGCGCGCGCGAGACCACGTACGGGAGCAGCTCGAGATGCCGCTGTTGGGCACCCACCTCGATGCCATTCAGCGTTCCGAAGAACGCCGGCCCGCCGGACTCATTGCGGCGCCAGAAGGACCACATGTCGCGTTCGTTGAGGCGATCCGCGTACCGCCACAGCTGCATGCCCCACGTCTGCACCGAATCCCGCGAGAACCGAAGCTGTGAATACGGGATCCGCATCTCGGCAGTCCAGCCAAGTGAATCGACGTGCGTGGCACCCTCCCAGATGGGATCCCACGACGGGTCGCCGTTGAAGTCGTCGCCACGCGCACCGGCGGGATTGATTTCGAACGACGCCCGGTCGATGCGATTGTGATACGTGTCGAACACGATGGCAAGCTTGTCGGTCGTGAGTGAGTTGAACGAGCCGTTGTTGCCGTTGCCGTCGAGGAGCTGGTCGCGACGTGCCAGCGGCGCACGAATGCCGCTGGCGCCAAGCGAGTCGTAGAGCCGGGCGCCGATGTAGATGGCCTGGTCATCATAAAGGATGCGGACTTCCGTGCGTTGCGATGCCCGTGCTCCCTCGACGGGCTGGAACTGCCGGAAATCCGCGATCACGTCGGCTGACGTCCACGCCGCCTCGTCGATGCGTCCGTCCACCACGATCGTACCCGTGCGACGAACGGCATGCGCGACAGGCCGTGTGGTTGTGGCAATGGTGGCCGAGTCAGGCCGCTGCGCGTACGCCTCGGGTGTGCCCGACGCTGTGAGGGCGACGGCCGAAAGGATAACAGCAATGAAGCCAGTTCCGCACATGTCTCGGTAGTTCCGGTGAGTAGGCTTGTGTTGGACGCCGCGGAATGTCGGCACGTTTGAAGTGGCAATGCCAATCGCACGCGCTGGTTCCGTCGCCGCCATCCCTACGCACCGTTCACCGAGAGGATTCAGCGGGCTCGATGCTGGTGGAGCATCGGCTCATGTGGGAGCGCTAGCGCATCCCCTTCAGTTCGGAGAGGTGGCTCGCCGTTTCATGCGCCACGGTTGCGTCGGGTTCGGAGGACGACATCCACCATCTGCTGCGCGTCGCAGATCTCGCGCGGTACCGGGCAGAGGACGACGGGCGGAATCGCGTGCGATCCTGACCGCCCTTGGGCGACCTGAGGTTTCAGCATGGAGACCAACTACAACTCGAATTGCTCCGCCAGCACGCGCAGAACGACTCGGAGCGTATGCGAGGTCACAGCGCCGAGCCGCTTTCGCAAGCGTTCGTGATCGACAGTCCGCAATTGATCGAGCACTATATGACCGGACTTGCCCTGAAAGCGACACGGCACGCGAAATGGATATGCATGACCGCCGGTTGTGAGTGGGGCGACGATCGCGGTGCGGAGATGATGATTGAGCTCATCAGGCGAGACAATCAGACAGGGGCGTGTCTTGCGGATCTCGCTTCCCCGCGTCGGATCGAGTTCGACAAGAAACACGTCGCCGCGATTCGGGGCGCGAGCAACGGCCTTCACCACTCCCATTCGGTCTGATCGAAGCGCGTCGGCCCGGTAGATTCGAATGCGTCGTCGCCAGCCGATCGCGCTCGCTGCGCGGCCTCAGCCCAACCGGCGCGTGTCTTCCGTGCCGAGGCGATCACGATCTGCCCCGACTCGGCGCGTAACTCGACATCCTCAT
>JAYVNZ010000079.1:0-7323 GCA_043758185.1 Gemmatimonadaceae bacterium
GGCGAATCGTACCGCGCGGGCTGGCCATCGATCAGCCGCTGGTTGCGGCTGGCCGGATTGCCGCACACCACACAGATGGCATGCAGCTTGTCCACCTGCTCCGCGATGGCGAGTAGCTGCGGCATGGGACCAAACGGCTCGCCACGAAAGTCGGTGTCCGCGCCAGCGAGAATCACGCGCCGGCCACTCGCCGCGAGCGACGTGGCCAGCTGCACAATGGCGGGCGGCAGGAACTGCGCTTCGTCAATGGCCACTACCTGCGTGCTGGCGGAGAGCAGCCGGACAATCTGCTCCGGCGAATCGATGGGCACAGCCTCCACGGTGCGGCCATCGTGGCTCGAGACGTGGTACAGCCCGGCGTACCGTTCATCCAGGTGGGACTTGAACACCTGCACCTGCTTCCTGGCAATCAGCGCGCGCCGGACGCGACGAATCAGTTCCTCACTCTTGCCGCTGAACATCACGCCGCAGATCACCTCGATCCACCCGCCGGCGCCGGCGGGGTACATGTCGCCAATCATGCGTCATCGCGCGGTGGACGGGGACGCGTCGGCCGCGCGGTGCCGCCGTCGAACTTGCGCGTGCCCGCGTCGCGGTTGAACGGGCGGGCTGGCCGATCGGTGCTGTCACCACGCGGCGGGCCACTGCGCGGTGCGCTGGGGCGAGCGGGACGGTCTGCCTTGTCGAACGGACGCGCGGGCCGGTCACCACGGTCAAAAGGCCGCGCTGGCCGGGCAGAGGAGCCGCTGCTGCTCCGATCGCGCTCGAAGGGCCGCGCGGGCCGATCGGCGCCTCCACGGGGAGGCCCGCTGCGCGGCGGCGGGCCGCTGCGCACGGGACGATCCTCCTTGGGCGCATCGATGCGGGCCTGAATCTTCCGCCCGCGAACGACGGCACCGCCAATCTTGCTCACCACCAGCTCTGCCACGGCGGATGCCACCTCGACGATGGCGTGCGTATCCCGCACCTCCACCCGGCCCACCTGCGACCCTGGAATGCCCGCTTCCGTGGTGATGGCGCTGATGATCTCCTGCGCCCGGATGCCATCCTTCTCCCCGAGGTTCACGAACAGCCGCTGCATGGGGCCCGCCTGTGCCGACGTTGCCGCCGCAGGCCGCGCAGGCCGCTGTTGCTCGAGCATGCGGAGGGCCGCCGCCGCGATCTCGATGCCGTCGAATTCCGCGAGCAGGGGCTCCAGGGCCAGCACTTCCCGCCGCACGTCGCCGGACGTCAACACGTCGCGCAGTGACGCGCGCAGCGCCGCATCCTTGCCACGTGCCCGCTCTGCCGCCTCGACGAGCGGCATCGGTGCAACGAGCCCTCCCCCGAGGAGCGTGCGCAAGCTTCCAATCTGCGAGGGCTGCACCAGCGCGTACACCTTCCGCGAACCCTGTCCTACCAGTGCCCGCATTTCCGCGCGCGACGTGGGCAGCTCCAGCAGGACGAGCGGGTCATTGGTGGCTGCTGCCGTCACCCCAACCGCAGGAAAGCGCAGCGCATCGGCGGGGTAGCCGAGTGCCCGGGCGATGCTCATGCCCTCGGCACGGATGGAGGCGGTGCGGGCGTACAATTCTGCACGCGGCAGGTCCAGTGCGTCGAGTAGCCGACGCAGCGATGCGCCACGAGCGGTAGGCGACGAGGCGACATACTCTGCCGAGAGGGGCTTGGCCGATTCGTCATCGGGCGCTTCCACCGCGCGGCGCGCGCGGCGTGCATACCGTTCGATGAGCGCTTCGTACGCCGGCGTGAGCTCAGCCGCAAGCACCACGCGCGCCCCGTCCTTGGGCAGTTCGCCGAGCAGCGTTTCCAGGGGCTGCGCGTCCGGCGTGCCAAGGATGGGGTCGAGCCATGCCAGGATGACGCCGCGCACGGCTTCGCCCTTGAGCACCGACCCCTGGAGCAGTGCCACCAACTCCCCGGGCGGGCCGGCAACGACATGCGCCGCGCCGGCCTTCAGGAGCCGTGCAGCGCGCGGACTCGCTGTTGCCGCAATGACGGTGATGGGCCGGTCGCCGATGGCGAGCACCGCGGCTTCCGCGGCTGCCGAAGCGTTTTCTGCGTCGGCGGCCACCAGGAGCAACTGCGTTTCCGCGCGGGCCGGGTCGATCCGGTCGATCAGGGCCGACAGCACCGGCTCGGCGGCGGACCAGTCGAGCGGCAACACGTGCACGGCATTCTGGCCGCGGGTCACACCCGTCGGCTCCTTCGCATCTGCTTCCACGGAATCTCTCGGCTACCGGTCTGGCGCGTGTGCGCCTTGAGTTGTCAAACGTCCTGCAAGATAGTGGGTGCAGGCAGCGAGTGCGGGCTTGCGGGCACGCCAGCCTGTCCCACACCGGCTCCGTGCGGTATATCTCCACCGGCCCAACAGGAGATCCGCCGTGAACGTCGCAGTGCAGCTCGAACCTGCTGCCGAGGACTGTCCCGCCGTGGAGTACCGGTGGGATGCCGATACCGACATCCTGACCGCTCGTCTCGCTGGCGCTCCATCCAGCAGCGGGATGTCCGGTTCTGTCGGACTGGAAGGGGCTGATGGATCGTGGCTGATTCTCGACGTATCGGGGGGACGGATCAGTGGTGTGGAGGTGGCCGTCTGGCCCAGCGTGCACAAGCGGCCGGCGCTGGTGGCTCCCACCCTTGTCGAGGAATTGCGTGTGGTGATCCCGTCGCGCGCGTCGCAGCCGGGCGTGGCATCACTGGAAGTGACCACTCCGCTGATGGCCGAGGCGGACAGCAGTCGGCGTGTCATTCACTTTCGGGTAGGTCCTCGGCGTGACGTACGAACGGTGCGGCTTGGCACCGACTTGTTGCTGGACGTGGATCCCCAGAGCCGCATTGCCGGAGTCTGGATGCTCAATGTGCCGCCATCACCTTCCACCTGACGCATCCGTGATCACCACCATCGTGCTCATCCGCGCTGAACCCGCCTCAATTCCCGTCACCGCTCAGTACCTCGCCGAGATCGATGGCGTGACGGACGTTTATTCCGTGAGCGGCGACTGGGATCTCGTGGCGATCGTGAAGGTGGCCGAATACGACCAGATCGCGCGGGTTGTGACGGAGGCATTTCCCACGGTGCCGGGTCTGCAGCGCACGCAGACGCTCACGGCGTTTCGCGCCTATTCGAAGAAGGACCTGCAGCAGGCGTGGGATATCGGCGTCGATTGACGCAGTCTGTCAGTCGGACAGTGAGACCCGCCGGCCGCTGCGCGGCGGCTCGTCTGACAGCGGGTCGATCGGCAGGACAGTCATGAGCTACACATGCGGGTCGCTCGCCTCGAGACCCGGCGGTGTGGCTCATGACCGACAGACTGCAGTGACCCGCTGTCAGGCTGTCAGACTGTCAGACTAGGTCTTGTCCGCGCACCAACTTGTGGTGCCGCGTGTGACCTCACGCCACTGCCCCAACTGGTAGCGGAGAAACACCAGGTAGCTCTCGCCTCCCCGTTGCCAGCCTTCCAGGACCATCTCGTCCACGCCGTCGCCGGTAAGGTCCGCGTGGTCGATGAGCCGGCGGAACTCCCGCACGGAGTCGCCAGGCACGTGCAGGTAGCTTCGTACATAGCCCTTCGTGCTGTCTGACCAGTCCCCCATGACGAAGAGGTGACGCGTCTTTCCGGTGACGTCACCTCCGCGATCCATGAAGGAGCCGACAACGGTAGGATGCGCGGTTGCACCCGTGGCAAGGACCTTGACTACTTCGTCGAGCTCGCTGCGGGCAGCAGACGTGATGCCCTCGTGTTGTGCCACACGCGTGACGAATGCCGCCGCGCCCGCGGAATCCGCCGCGGTTGGTGTGGGTCGCGTTCCAGGGGTGACGAGCGGAGTACTCGTTGCCAGCAATTCGAGCGTTGCCTCCGGCGACGGGGCACCTGTGAGCGTGGCGGCGGCGAGCGGACGCAGCGACGTGCAGTGCGGCAGCGTGTAGAGGGCATTCGAGCCATCCCACATTCCGCGCCGGATGACGGCGTCGCCACGCTGCACGCCGTCCTCGTACAGGGGCAGCTTCGAGTCCGCGCCAAAGTACAGCCGGTCGAAGGTGCGCCATCCGTCGCCACTCAGGCGGATGGGAGTGATCTTCCCTTCGTGCAGTGTGGCCACGGGCAGTACCCGTGGATCCGAGCGGTCGCCGAACACGAAGAACAGCGCGCGCGGCCTGTTGGCCAGTGAGGTTCGCGGCGGCAGGTGTGGCGTGCTGGCGGAGCGCTTGTCACACCCTGTGACGAGGCTTAGCATGATCGCGATGCCCGCGGTCCCGAAGATCGCCCGTAGGTACAGGGGCCTCTGTGTCGTGGCTCTGCGGTATTGCCGCTGGAGGAAAGGGTGCATTCGAGTGAGGCAGGGGACAACGCGGTGAATATCCGGCTGGCGCAGCGTCGGTTGTCGGCGCTGCTGCCAGGAGCACAGGCCGCTGGCGCCGAAAATACGCTCGAGCTTGGCTTCCAGAATACCGACGCCCCGCGGCTCATCGGCGCAACGGTGCTGGAGGGGAGTGCGCTGATTGCGCGCGCAATACCTGGTGCGCCGGAGCCGGGCTTTCGCGCGTTCCTCGACGGCACGCAGCGGAGCCGCGTGGCGACATACCTGGGGACCATTCCCGTGGTGCACGGAACGGTGGCCGCCGTGGTTCGCGAGCGGTGCGCCCGCCGGATGCAGACGTGGGGGGCTCCTGTCGCCCAGTCGCGCCTCTATGTGCCTCGCGCAATGTTGCCCACCGCCACGTGGGACGTGCTGCGCGCGGAATTCGGCACGCTGCTCGTGGATACCACCGATGGAGAGGCAGACGTGACGTCGCACCCGTTGGCGCTGCGGGACGCTGCCATCCATCGTGTGCAGGCGCATCGCGAGGCCGTGGAGCAGCGACTCGCGGAGCAGTGGTGTGCCCAGGAGTCCGACGCGTTGTTCGTCGATGGTGGCATCAGCGGGAGTGAGACGGTCGCCGCGTCGGCGCAAGCGGTGGGTGTCGTGAAGAGTCATCGCACCCTGTATGCGGAAGGCGATGCGCTCGGGGTGGTGCTGTCGCTCGGCGAAGGGGAGCGGACCAGTGTGTTCCGCGTCACCTCCTCGAAGCGAACGACGGTGGCGAGCTGGTATGTGCGGCTGCGCGACACGATGGCCCACGATCCGATGTGGGGACTGGTGCGCGTCGAAATGACGTTACCGGAGGGCGCGCACATGGCGGAGATCGGCGCGCGCGCCGACGAGCGCTCGCGCTGGTTGCTGGCGGAAGTGTCTCCGCTCGCCATGCCCGATGCTCGGTGGGACAAGATGGTGTACGGCGTGCGGGACTGCGAAGAGTTCCTGCGGGCCATCCAGTAGTGCTCCGCATGGCGCACTTCAACTGTTTCAACCTGGTCGTGATTCCATGACGTCACCTGTGCTGGGCCGAGTCGTGGCAACGGAGAATCGGCCGAATACGCCGCACGAGTTCCACTTCTGGACGGCGCTCGACTCGCCCGTCGGCATCGGCACCGTGGTACGCGTGGACGGCCGCGACTCGGCGAACGGCGTGATTCCGCGCGTATTCGGCATCGTCACGGAAGGCTTCAGCTGGACCGACCTGGCCTCGCCGCTGCATGACGTGATGGGACATGACGGGCAGCCAGGCGGACAAACGCTGTCGCCCACGGAGCGCGCCGAGATACGGCTCTACACGGCAGCCGTGCTGCGGCACATTCCGGAGGAGCCACTGCAGCCGGTGCCCATGGGCACCGTGTTCCTCGCCGATGAAGCCGACGTCGCCATCGCGTTGCGCATGGACGGCTATCTCAAGGAAGGATCGCGCACGGGCATTCCGGTGGGGGTGTATCGTGCCGGCGGCACCGACGCGCCCATCTATCTCGACGCCGATTTCCTGATCGGACCGGAGGCTGCGCACCTCAACATCACTGGCGTCTCCGGGCTGGCCACCAAGACCAGCGCGGTGGAGTGGCTGCTCCAGTCCATCTTCACGCATTTTCCCGAGCAGAAGGGCAGCGTGGCCGCTGTGTGCTTCAACGTGAAGGGTCCGGACTTGTGCTTCCTGGACCTGCCCGGCGAGATCGACGACAACGACCGCATGCTGTACGCACAGTGCGGCGTGTCGCCGACGCCGTTCGCCGACGTGCAGTACTACGCGCCGTACAAGTCGGATGGCGTGGCGCTCAACACGTTGCGCAGCAATGACGCGTTGCTCGAGAACGTCACGCCACTCACGTGGGGCCTCCGGGAAGTCCTCCAGTATGCCGAGGTGCTGCTGAACAAGGACGACATCGACGCGAAGGCGGATGCGCTGATCGACTTCATCAAGGAGAACGTGCTGGACAAGCGCTTCACGGATGCAATGCTCGAGCGCCCGCACACGGTCACGTCGTTCGCCGACCTCGACGCCTGGTTCAAGGACGTGCTGCGCGCGCTGGAGAAGAAGGATGACCAGAGCTGGCGCACGCACCACGTGGCCACCATCCGCAAGGTGCGCAACCGGCTGTCGAACATTTCGCTGCGCTGCAAGGGCCTCGTGGCGGACGATGGCGCCACAAGCGACCTGCCGTTCGGGAGCTTTCAGGACCGTACGGTGTATGTGATCGACGTCGCGGGGCTCGAGGAAGATGCGCAGGACCTCATCTTCGCGCGTGTGGTGACCAAGCTTCGCGAGCACCTGGAAAAGCGCGACCTTGGTGTGCAGCACGTGGTCGTGTTCGTGGACGAGTTGAACAAGTACGCGCCCGGCGACGGGCCGGAGACGTACGTCCGGAAGATGCTGCTCGACATCGCCGAGCGCGGGCGCTACCTGGGCCTCGTGCTCTTTGCCGCGCAGCAGTTCCGGTCGCAGGTGCACCGGCGCGTTGTCGGCAACTCGGGCACCGCGCTCTACGGCCGGATGGATGGCGACGAGCTGGCCACTCCGGGGTATGCGGTGCTCAGTCCCGCGATCAAGACAAAGCTGGCGACACTGGAGAAGGGACAACTGATGGTTCGTCATCCGCATTTCACGCAGCCGGTGTTCGTGCGCTTTCCGCGTCCCGCGGTGATGCGCGGCCGCGACGGTGTGAGCCGGTACCCAGCGGCCCAGGCACCCACGCTGCATTCCGCGGTCCTCCGCACGCTGCGCCAGTTCGATCCCGGTCTCACGCTCGGCTGGCTGCAGGATGTCACGCAGCTGGCCACCGACGAGGAGATCCTGCGCGCTCGCAACGACATCGTGCGCACAAGGCCGACTGATGTGCGAAAGGTGTTCTCCGCACACTTTCGCGCGGCCGTGGCGCCACGCACCGCCGCCCGTCCAGATGCGCCGGTTCCACTGCCCTCTGTGCCCTCCGACGACCCGTATGGGTTCTGATCGCG
>JAYVNZ010000080.1:0-36418 GCA_043758185.1 Gemmatimonadaceae bacterium
GGTGAGCGTCACTGCTGTCGTCCTGAGCGCAGCGAAGGACCTGCTTTCGAAGTAGCCACGAAGCAGTCCTTCGCTGCGCACAGGATGACAGGTGGCACCTTCCAGATGCGCGCTGACGAAGCACAGCGCAAGTCGATTGTGTTGCTCCAGAACCAGTCCGCACTGCTCCCACTGCGCGCGCCGGCGCCCAACGCCCCCGTGCACGTGTACACGATGGGGATGCGTGCGGACATCGCGGGGGACGCGCGGTGGAACTCCTACAGCGTGGTTGCCGGGGACTATGATGCCGCGAAAGGCGAGCACCGCACGCAGGTGCCTGCCGGTACCGACTACGCGATCCTGCGCGTGGAGGTGAGCAACCAGGGCGCGAACCGCGACCTCCTCTTTGGCGGCGCGAACCCGGACGAACTGAACATGTTGTCCTTCTCCGAAATGGCGAGGGCGAAGTCGTGGAAGGTCTCGCCGTCGGTGGAAGACATACAGGCGTTGATGCGCGAGGCCGGTCCGCGGAAGACCGTCCTCGCCATCTACTTCCGCCAGCCCTACGTGCTCGACGAGTCGAGCGGGTTCCGGAATGCCGGCGCGATTCTCGCCACGTTCGGTGTGCGCGACGCCGCGATCATGGACGTGCTCACTGGCAAGTTCAAGCCGTCGGGGACGCTTCCCTTCGCGCTCGCGGCAACGACGCAGGCGCTCACGCGACAGGCCTCGGATGCGCCCGGCTACGATCGCGCGGACACGCTGTTCCCATTCGGGTTTGGCATTTCGTACTGATTGGTCAGGGCGTTGTAACGGTGCAGCAGCGCTGAGCCGAACCGGGGACCGTCACGCCACCGACGCACGGACGTCAGCACCACGCCCGGATACTTTTCCGCGTCCGGACAGGTATAGCCAAAGGCGAGCCCGCCCGCCGTGCGTCCCTCGCGCCAGTTGCCATCGAGGACCTGCCTCGCGCCCAGCAGCATGTCGGAGTACGAGCTCACGGGTTGCGCATTCGGGTTCTTGACAGGCAGGGGCGACGGCCAGGGTCCTGACGACACGATGTACGCATCCGACAGTCGCCCTGGGGTCTGGTTGACGACGGCGTCGTCACGCGCTATCTCCGCTCACGCGACGAGCCGCACAGTCGAAGTCAGGCGTGCACAATATAGGAGAGAAATTACCATGACGTCGAACTCCCCCTCCAGCGCCGTGCCGATCATGACGTCGCAGCAGTTCCTCGAGCACTGGCAAGGACACCGGGCGCTGACGCGGCGCGTCATCGACGCATTCCCCGAGGACAAGCTCTTCACCTACAGCGTTGGGGGCATGCGCCCATTCTCCACGCTCGCGATGGAATTCGTCGCGATGGCGGTGCCCACGCTGAACGGCGTCATTACGGGCACCTGGGGCAAGTTCGCCGAGCAGAAGCCCGCCACCAAGGCAGAGCTGCTGAGATTGTGGGACGAGTCGACCGCGCAGATCAACGAGCTCTGGCCGACGATTCCAGCCGCGCGATTCCAGGAGGTCGACACGGCGTTCGGACAATGGAAGATGGCGATCTACGACCTGCTGCTGTACGTGCGGGACAACGAGATCCACCATCGCGGACAGGGTTACGTCTACCTGCGCGCACTTGGCATCGAGCCACCGCCTTTCTGGGAGCGCGCCTAGTCCTGCGCGACCAAGAGGCGCCCCCGGGTCGGTGGGAGCGGCAAGGCTGCTCAGGGGCCGCTGACGAGCTTCTGCACCACTGCGCCAGCTTGCGCGGCACTGCCCGTCTCGTTGATGATGTGCGCAATGGACCCGCGCCCGCCTCCGAGTGACACGGTCACCATGTTCCGCAGCCTGACGCCAGCTGCGAGCGGCACCTCGAATGCGCGACTCGCCACGATGGCGGAATTCCTGTTGAAGAAGCAGTAGCTCCCCAGGCCCCACGCTTCATGCGTGGTGACTGCGGCACCAACGCGATACGCAGCGAACCCGGGCGACGTGCCACTCATCCACTCGGCCTGCGCGGGCACGTCGTATGGCATCTCGTTCTGGAACATGAACGTGCGCCCACTGTTGCCATTCCACAGTACCTGCTCTTGCTGGTAGTGCTCCACGAAGAGGCCGTACATCGTCACGCCCACGCCGTTGACGACGAGGCCATTGGCTGCCGTATTCGAGGTCCACCCGACGCCGTTGCCGTGATCGGCGCGCCAGAGCCAGAGGTGGTCGCCAATGACGTCGTTGCTGTTGATCTCCACGGAGCGAGTCGCCCTGGCGATGCCCGCCCCGCCGACACGAACGAACACGTCACTCAGGAGAGTGGGATTGGACGAGTGTCTCGCAGAAGAGCCGACCTGCCCGACCTGCACCAGCAGTGGCGAATTGGTGGGGCCTGCATCCACCAGCAGGCCGGCGAGTGTGACGCTGTCTACGTCGTCAACGACAATGGCACTGCGGCCGCTGTCAGGTACCAGTGTGGCGAGGCCGAGGCCGAGTACCACGGTGTTTCGCCTCGTGACGTGCAGCGGGGCATCGAGGTGATAGATGCCTGGCGTGATGATGAGGCTCTTGCCTCGTGCGAGCGCAGCGTTCATTGCCCCGGTGGACGTGCCGGGCGTGACGATGAGGAAGGTGCCGAGGCTGCGCATCACGCCGCGCGCCGGTCCCGCGGCCCAGCTGGTGCCTTCCGAGCGCGCGCGAAGTGCGGGGACGAACACATGGAACGTGCCTCGGCTGTCGATCGTGAGGAATGGCTTTTCGCGAATGACGGGCGTGGCGGGGATGCTGGTGTACGGCGGATCGGGGAATGTGTTGGCCGGCGCATTCGCTGTGCCGACGAACACCATGTTCCAGTTGGACCCCGCCCAGCTGCCGAGCACACTGTTGCGCGTGATCCATTGCTGCTGGCTTCCGGACCTGACCTGTCCGTCCACCCTCGAATCGGCAAGGAAGCCGCCGCTGGACCAGCCACCATCGTCGAGCACGAGATCGCCGCGAATGTGCATGCGGCGCATCGGTGCGGCCTGTGAGACGGCCCACCTGTTCACGCCTCCAGCTGGGATGACCGACATGTTTTCGACGACGCGCCAGAAGTTCAGGGTCGCATTCCCCTTCCGCCAGCGCGCATCGGCGCGCATGCCGCCATTGATGATGACGTCGTCCGGCGAGGCGCCGAGCCCCGAGACCTGGGTGTAGAAGCCGATGCGGGCGTCGACATCGTACGCGCCGGGCTTGAAGAATATTGCGTACCGCCGGTCGCCGAATTCGCTCGACTCCTGCAACGCGAAGAGCGAGTCGAACCTGGCCTGAATGACGGCGGCGGGAGTGCCAGGGTCGACGATCGTGACGTTCGGGCCGAAGTCCGGCGGGGTGCGTGTCGATTGCGCCGCGACGGGCCCGGCGAGCAAGCTGGCGAGCAGCAGGTAAGTTCGCATGGACGATGATAGTTCGTTTCTCCCGAACTGCATACAGGCGCGAGCCAGAGCATACTGCGACTGGATGGAACGTGTCACCGACGCACAGTGTTTATCGGCACCCGCCCGTACACCCTGAACCCTCTCCGAACCATGCTCTCCACTCGCGCACTCGGCACGCAGGGCCTCGTTGCATCGACACTCGGCCTCGGTCTCATGGGGATGAGCCACGCCTACGGCGCGGAAGAGCGGGACGAGCGCGAATCCATCGCCACGATTCACCGTGCGATCGACCTGGGCTGCACCTTCCTGGATACTGCCGAGGTGTACGGGCCCCGCACGAACGAGGAATTGCTGGCCCGCGCACTCGCGCAACTCCCGGGCGCGCGCGACCGCGTGCTCATCGCGACGAAATTCGGCTTCATGGTGGATGGCACTGGCGCGATTTCCGGCGTGAACAGCACGCCGGCGCACATTTGCGAGGCCGTGGAGGGCTCGCTGCATCGCCTGAAGACGGACCGCATCGACCTGTTGTACCAGCATCGCGTGGATCCCGCCGTGCCCATCGAGGACGTGATCGGCACGATGTCCGACCTCGTGCAGCAGGGCAAGGTGCGCTATCTCGGGCTGTCGGAAGCCGGCGAGCAGACGATCCGTCGCGCACACGCCGTCCATCCCATCTCGGCCGTGCAGAGCGAGTACTCCTTGTGGGAGCGCAACCTGGAGCCGCGCATCATCCCGGTGCTTCGCGAGCTCGGCATCGGGCTCGTTCCGTTCGCGCCACTGGGCCGCGGCTTCCTCACTGGCGCGGTGAAGCGCGCCGAGGAGTATCCGGTGGGCGACTTTCGCCGTGGTGATCCGCGGTATCAGGGGGAGAATTTCGACGCGAACGTGCGCGCGGCGTCCGCGGTGCGCGAGTTGGCCGCCACAAAGGGGGTGACGGCGGGGCAGGTCGCGCTCGCGTGGCTGCTGCAGAAGGGCGACGACATCGTCCCGATCCCGGGCACCAAGCGTCGAACGTACCTGGAGGAGAACGTCGCCGCGGCGGACGTGTCGCTCTCGAGCAACGAAATGGCGGCGCTCGAGGCAGCACTCGCACCGGACAAGGTGTCTGGCCCGCGATATGGCGAGAAAGCCATGGCGCAGGTGGACCGGTGATGTGTCGCACTGGAGTTGCCGTGCGGCGATAAGCTGTCGCGTGTGCGGCTGACTCCTCCTGTCACGCAGCAGATGCGTGGCCTATCTTGTCCTACGCAACCAACGGAGAACGACGAATGACGGTGCCTGCACTCGGCGCACGGAGCCAGCTGGGCGGAGTGACGTTCGGCAACGCGACGGCATTCTGGGCGGGTGTGGTGGCCGTGACGGTGGGGGTGATTCTCCACCTGCCGATGTACCTGATGGGCAAGGACAGCGGGTATCGGCTGGCTGGCATGCCGATGAATACGCCGATGCTGGTGGGCATGGGTGCGATCACGGCGGGGCTCGTGGCCAGTCTGTACGGCTTGCTCCCGCGCAGGGGGCCGCGTCGCCTGCCTGGCACCTCGCGCATCGTGGTGAGCGCGCTCGACGACGCGCCACTCACCATGGCGCACGTGGGACTGCTGCTCACCATGACCATCGCCGTCACCATCGACATCATGAAGCCCACGGCGCTTGCCTTCGTGCTGCCGGGGATGGCGGTGGAATATGGTCTCAAGGCGCCGTCGAATCCGGGCGGCACCATTGCCGTGGCCTACGTGGCGCTCACCGCCATCATCGGCACGGTGCTGGGTTCGTTCCTGTGGGGATGGCTGGGTGACCGCATCGGGCGGCGTGCCTCGATCCTGTACGCCGGTATCGCCTTCATCGGCACATCGATCTGTGGTGCGATGCCGAGCTTCGCGTGGAACCTGGTGATGTGCTTCGTGATGGGGCTCGCCGTTGGTGGCATGCTGCCCATCTGTTACGCGCTGCTGGCGGAGACCATTCCGGCGCGGCACCGCAGCTGGCTGATGATCCTCGTAGGTGCCGACATTGCGGGGGCGTATATCGTGACGAGCTGGCTCGCTGTCGCGCTCGTGCCCGAGTACAGCTGGCGCATCCTGTGGCTCATTGGCCTGCCCACGGGGCTGCTGCTGATCCTGCTCAATCGGTGGATTCCGGAATCGCCTCGATTCCTGCTTGCGCACTCGCGCGATGACGAGGCACGCGCGGTGATGCAGCGATTCGGTGCCGTGGTGATGGTGGAGGAGACGGCGGGCGACGATCACCCTGGTGCGCGCGACGACGGCTGGTGGCATGCACTCGCGGGCGGCGGATTGTTTGGACTCACGGCGGTTGTCGGGTGCCTGGCACTGGGGTCCGGGCTGGTGCTGTTCGGGTTCAACCTGTGGATGCCGTCCAACCTGCGCGCGCTCGGCTACGCCGATGCGGATGCCATCCTGCGCAACTCGGCGATCATGGGATTTCCGCTGACGCTGCTGGTGGCGTGGATGTACGGGTTCTGGAGCAGCCGCAAGACGATCATCGTCATCAGCGCACTGACCGCGGCAGCGTTGTTCGGGTTCGTGATCGCAGGGAACGCCATTGTGCAGCACCGCAGCCTGTTGTATGCGCTGCTCATCGTTCCCATCTGGGGGATCAGCTCGGTGGTTGCCGTGCTGTCGGTGTACAGTGCGGAGATCTATCCCACGCGCATTCGATCGCGCGGCACCGGGTATGCGGCGGGTGCCAGCAAGGCAGGCGGCGTGGCGATCATTGCGCTCGTGGTGTCGGGCATTGCAACCCCGTCCATTGCCACTGTCGCGCTCATCGGCGCGGTACCCATGACGATCGCCGTGCTGCTGGTAGCGGTGTACGGCGTGGAGACGCGGCAACGGAGGCTCGAGGACATCACGACGGACCCCCTGGTGCGCCGACACGCTGCGGAGCCGTGGAGCCTTGCTCCAGCCGAGCCGCGACTGCCGTAGGTTCCCATTGGCGCGTGCGCGCCCGAGCGCGACACCACGTACCCCACACCGGAGCAGGCATGGCACAGGCCACCGTCGGCAACCAGAACACGATCATTGCGGGCAACCGGACGATCATTGCGAATCAGGCAAAGATTCTGCGCAACCAGGCGCGGCTCCTGCCCATCCTGTCCAACCAGGCCACGATCATCAGGAACCAGCAGGCCATCCTGAAGAACCAGAAGAAGATCCTGGCCGACCACGCGCGGCATTTCCGGGCGCTCTCCAAACGCGCGTGATGCCACGCGGCGAGCTTACGCCTCGCCGATGACCTGGTCCATGGTCCGGGCGTAGCGCCGCCACTCGGCGATCTCCTGCACCAGGGCGCGCTGTCCCTCCGCCGTGAGCTCGTAGTAACGCGCGAGCCGATTGTGCTCCGTCGCCCGCCAGTACGAGGCGACCCATCCCCGCTGCTCGAACCGATGGAGCGCGGGATAAAGTGATCCCTGCCCGATGATGAAGACGTCGTGCGAGAGCACCGCGATTCGGGCGCTGATCCCCCATCCATGGCCGGACTCCAGCGACAGCGCCCTGAGGATGAGGAGATCGAGCGTTCCCTGAATGACGTCCAGTGATTCTCCCACGCGACAAACTCCTGTCGGAGTGAAAGGGAAGTATGGCATGCACGCATGTTCTTGCGCAAGGCACCGTCAGGTCCTAGGTTGTGCGCGAGTCACCGTCGCGGCCGCCTGCACGCATGCGTTCCCAGCGTGGTGATGTCGCGAACGATCCCGCCTCCTTCCCTCCGCCGGCTGATGTCACTCCTTCAACGCGCGCGCAGCTGGTGTCGGCAGGCGTCGTTCCCGATCCGGACGACAGCGGTGGTGATGTGCGCCATGGTGGGGCTCGTCGTGCTCGGCGCAGCGCCCGCTGCTGCCCAGACGCTCGACGACGGAGTGATGGTGTCGCCGCACGTGCTGCGCACCACCCTCACGTATGGTCGCGAGGCGTGGAGCGACTACTGGGAGGGCGAAGTGAAGCGCTCGAATGGAAACATCGGCACCGTGACCACGCGCACCGCGACGTGGATGGGCGCCTACGGACTCACGCGGCGGGCGAGCATCATGGCCAGCTTGCCATACGTGTGGACGGAGGCCAGCCAGGGAGTGCTCCATGGCATGCAGGGGCGGCAGGACCTGACCGTCGCGCTCAAGTATCGCGTTGCACAGCTGTCGCTCACGGACCGCGCGTCCATGCGTGTCATGGCCGTGGGCGGCGTGGGAGCGCCCACGAGCGAATATACGCCGGACTTCCTGCCACTCTCCATCGGCTTGCACGACCGGCATGCGCTTGCGCGGGCGGCACTCTACGTCAAGGATCGCAGCGGCGTGTTCTTCGACGGGTGGGCTGGGCATGTCTGGCGCGGCACGGTCCGGATCGACCGCCCGGCCTACTACACCGATGGACACCTCATCGAGAGCCACGACGTCGCCATGCCTGGCGTCTCCAACTACTCCGCGAGCATCGGCATCCAGCGCGGCCCGCTGTGCCTTCCCATCGGTGTCTCCGCGCAGCGCACCCTGGGCGGTGGGGACATCCGTCGCCAGGACATGCCCTTCCTCTCCAACCGCATGGACTTCACGGCGGCGCACGGCGCCGTGATGTACATCCTGCCTGGCCTTCCCTCCGTTCAACTCGAACTTGGCGCCTCACGGACCCTGCGCGGCAGGAACGTGGGACAATCCACGAGGTACACGGCGGGGCTCACGCAGATGGTGCACTTCTAGCGGAGTGTTGAACAACTTCGGTGAGCAGAGATTGTCGTCCTGAGCAACGCGAAGGACCTGCTTTTCTCCAGCCAGGAGCAGGTCCTTCGCTTCGCTCAGGACGACAGCATGCTTTCAACAGCACCGTCCCACCGCACAGCGCTCCGTACGTCCTGTGTGTCGTCAATCAGCACCGCAACCGAGATCATTCACGCGCCATGCCATACAGCACCACAGTCACCTCCCTGATCGCCCGCGCGACGCGCACCGCCGGGGTGTGCGTTGTGGCCGCGACGCTGGCAAGCTGCGACCGCGGCGTACATCTCACCGACGTTCCGCTGCTCCAGCCCGCTGGCATTGATGCAGGGGCGGGCACGTGGCGCATGATCGTGATGACCAGCGCCGACCAGGTGGCAGTGCCTGCGCCGACCTCCGCCACGAGCGACGCCTATCGCGCCGAACTGGACGCGGTGAAGAGCGCGCAGGCAGCCCTCACCGGCGACCAGCAGCGCGCCGTGGCATACTGGAGCAGTGGAGGGGTACTGCGGTGGAACCAGATCGAGCGAGAACTCGTGGCGCGGTTCAACCTCGCGCCTGCACCGCGTGCCGACGGCAGCTATCCCATTCCCGATGCGGAGAATCCATTCGGCCTGCCGGAATTTCCCTTCTCGAATCCCCCGTATGCCGCACGCGCATACAGCTACGTGAGCGTTGGACAGTACGACGCACTGAAGGCCGCCTGGTACTGGAAGTTCCGCTACCGCCGGCCCACCCCCGCCCGGGTGGATCCCGCGGTGCGCTCGGCCGTGCCGCCAACGGACCTGCCGGGCTATCCGTCCGAGGACGCCGTGCTCTCCGGCGTGACTGCGGAACTCCTCAAGACACTCTTTCCCGCGGCGGTGCAGGAAATCACGACGCTGGCCGCCGAGCAGCGGAACGCTGCCATCTGGTCTGGCCGCGCCACGCAGAGCGACGTGGCATCGGGCCTCGCACTCGGCAAGGCAGTGGCCGCGCTCGTGACTGCGCGTGCAGCGTCTGACGGGATGAAGAATGCGGTGGGCAGTCCGACCCAGTGGAAAGCGTTGGCCGACGCGGCGACCGCGCGTGGCGAAATCGCGTGGACGAGCCTCGAATCGCCCGCTCGGCCACCGATGCTGCCGAACTTCGGGCAGGTGAAGGCATGGACGATGTCGGCTGAACAGGTCGCGGCCGCAGCGCCGCCACCGCCACCGTCCACATCGTCGGCGCAGATGCAGGCCGAGCTTGCAGAGGTGAAGGAGACGACGGATCACCTCACGCGCGACCAGCTCGCCATAGCGCAACGATGGAACGACGGCGCGGGTACGTACACGCCGCCGGGCCACTGGAATGCCATTGCCGCCGAGCGGGTGCGCGATGCCAGGATGAGCGAGGTGGCTGCCGCCCGCGCGTTTGCACTGCTCAACATGGCCCTGCACGATGCGGCCGTCGGCTGCTGGAGCACGAAATTCCAGTACTTCAATCCGCGGCCTGAGCAACTGAATCCGAAGATCAGGACGGTCATTGGACTCCCCAATTTTCCGTCCTACCCGTCGGGACATTCAACCTTCTCTGCCGCCGGTGCCGCCGTGCTCTCCTACCTCTTTCCCGACGGTGCGCCCGTGTTCGCGGCGCTTGCGGACGAGGCGGGCATTTCCCGCCTGTATGCGGGCATCCACTATCGCGCGGACGTGGTGCGCGGCAAGGAGCACGGCGAGCGAATCGGCAGTGCGGTGGTGCGGTACGCCATGGCCGACCAGTCGCCCTGATCGCCGGACGGCGTCACTCTCGCTCCGCCACTTCGCGCCAGAACTGCGGCAGGTAGGGGGCCCGTCGCAGTCCCGCCGCCTTCACGGGATCGTTCAACGCGTCGACCATGTCGCGCAACCGGACGCCGTGCTCCGGCGCGTCATCGACATGCACGTCGTCACCGGCACCAACGTCGCCGTCCCGGATGATGCGCAGGTAGGCGCCCGTGCGCGCCATTGTCATGAACCGCTTGGGGAACTGTGCGTCGCCCATGCGGATGCCAAGCTTGAAGCAGGGCAGGCGGGGTTGCACGATCGCCAGCACGGCGGAGCCCACGCGCCACTGCTGGCCGATAACGGCGCCGGAGAGGTCGAGTCCCTGGACGGTGAGGTTCTCACCGAACAGGCCTGGAGGTGTCGCGATGCCTTCCGCTGTTCGCCAGGCATGGTAGTCCTCGAGCGCGTATGCGTACACCGCCTTGTCCGGACCGCCATGCACTGTGCGATCTGCCTGGTCGTCGCCGTGGAAGTTCACGCCAGCGAGGGTGACGCGCCCGGCCACCGCGTGCTTGAAGATGCCCGTGGTGACGGTCCGTCCACGCCACTCCACCGCCTGCACCACGCCGACATTCACCGACACGACGCGGGGTCCTGACTCCGTGATGCGCAGCATCTTCCTCCGCGAGGTATCGCGTGACCACGGGGCAATATATCATGGATCATGGTGCAGGAATTCACCCTAATGAGCTTGTTCGCATGGCACAGATCATTGCCGTCAATTTCAGCAACGACATCCTTCCCGAGTACCGCGAAACGCCCGTGGGCCGGTTGCTCGAGTACCACAACCTGGGACGCGCCATGGGCACGGCCGCCGCGCCGGAGCTGCTCATCGGCATGTGCATGGACAGCCGCAAGTCGTTGCGCATCCCGAACGATTTCGCGTTCGTACTCCGCACCGCGGGCGCCAACATGCGCGACAACGAATTCCGCATCTCGTACGCGATTGCGGTGGGCGGTGTGCGGACGATCGTGCTCATTGCCCACACGGACTGTGGCATGGCGCGGCTTGCTGAGCGCCGCGAGCAGTTCGTGCACGGGCTCGTGGATGCCGCCGGATGGGACGAGGCGCGGGCCGTGCGGCACTTCGAGGAATCCGCGCCCAAGTTCGGCATACGGGACGAGGTGGAATTCGTGCTGCGCGAGGCTGAGCGCATCCGGGCGATCTATCCGCGCATTACTGTAGCCCCATTGTTGTACAGGGTGGAGGACGATCTGCTCTACCAGCTGCGCGAGGCGCACGGCAGTCGGTCAGTCTGACGGTCTGACCCGCATCGCGCTGCGCGCTCGCTCGTCTGACAGCGGGTCGATCTGTACGACAGTCATGAACTACACGAGTTGGTCGCTTCGCCACACGACCTGATCGTGGAGACAATGGCTGAGGGACCGACGGACCCGCAGCCGGTCAGTCTGACAGTCTGACCCGCATCGCGCTCCGCGCTCGCTCGTCTGACAGCGGGTCGATCTGCACGACAGGCATGATCCACACACAGTGGTCGTGCGCCAAGGGACCCGGCTGTGTAGCTGATGACTGACGTACCGACTGACCCGCTGTCAGACGAGGCGCGGGCGAAGCCCGCCGCCGGGTCAGACTGTCTGACTGGCTGACGGTGCCGGCGTTCTGCGCCGCACCAGACCCACCAGCATCCCCACCGCCACCACCACCACCGCCCCCACCACATTGTGCCACAGGAACGCCACCTGTGGTGCGCCGAAGTTCACCGCGCCCACCGCGGCCATCCCGGCAATGAGGCCGACGAACGCGCCCGTGGCGCCCGCCGATGGGATCATCGCCAGAAGGAAGACGCCGAGGATGGACCCGTAGAAGATGGACCCGAACCGGTTGACCACCTCGATCAGGGAGCCGAGGGTGGCGGCGTAGGTCGCGACGATGCAGGCGAACACGCCCCACATGGCGGTCGCACCCTTCGACACCGCGAGGTAGTGCGCATCGCTCCCTTCCTTGCGATACCACCGCCGGTAGAAATCGATCACGGTGGACGTCGCCAGTGAGTTCAACTCCGCGGCGATGGCAGACATTGCCGCCGCCATCACGCCGGCGATGAACAGGCCCGCCAGCCCGATGGGCAACTGTTCCACGACGAAGCGGGGAATGATGTAGTTCACGTCCTTCGATGCCTCGCCCGTCGTCTTCGTCACCAGCGCCAATGCCTCGGTCCGCACCGCCGTCACGGCCGAGTCGCTGCGGCGGAACAGCGCGGTGGGCGCGAGGGCCTCGTCGTCGCCAGCGTGGCGCGCGGCAGACACGGACTGTGCGGCGACGACGCGGGCCGCCACGACCGTGTCGTAGCGCGCGTGCAGTGATGCCAGTGCGGCCGGCTGCGCCATGCGCACCCTGGACTCCTGCACCGGATTGAAGAGCAGGGGCGGCGCCACGAATTGGTAGAACACGAAGACCAGTACGCCAATGAGCAGGATCGCCGCCTGCAGGGGGATCTTCCAGTACGCGCTGATGAGCAGGGAGCTGCGCGCCTCGTTCACGGAGCGCGCCGTGAGATAGCGCTGCACCTGGCTCTGGTCCGTGCCAAAGTACGACAACATCAGGAACGTGCCGCCGATGATGCCGGACCAGAACGTGTAGGTATTCTTCAGGCTGAGGCTGAAGTCGAACACGCGCAGCCGTCCGGTGGCACCGGCGAGATGCAGGGCGTCGCCCGGCGACACCGGAATGCGGAGCAGCAGCACCGTGACCATCGCGGTGATGGCCACCACGATGAGCACCATCTGCTTGACGTCGGCCCACGTGACGGCCTGCACGCCGCCGATCATCGTGTACAGCACCGTGGGCACGCCCATGATGAGGACGCACCAGCCCAGTGGCCACCCGAAGATGGCGGAGAACACCACGGCCGGCGCGGCGAGAATGGTGCCGCACGACATGCCGCGCGAGAGCAGGAACAGGAAGGCGGTGAGTGAGCGGGTCTTCGCGTCGAAGCGCCGCTCCAGGAACTCGTACGCGGTAAAGACCCTGGCCCGGTGCAGGAACGGCACGAGGGTAACGCCGAGGATCACCATGGCCAGCGGCAGGCCGAAGTAGAACTGGACGAAGCGCATGCCGTCCACGGCGCCCTGTCCCGTGGTGCCGATCATGGTGACCGCGGAGAGCTGCGTTGCCATGACGGACAGTCCCACGGCCCACCAGGGCAGGTTGCGGTCCGCCAGGAAGTAGCCCTCGATGTGCTTGGTCCCCCGGGCGCGTCGCAGCCCGTCGATGGCCACGTACGCGAGCCACGCGCCCACCACCACCCAGTTGAGCGGATGCATGGCGCGCATCAGCGGGAATACCGGTGCTGGAGCAACCAGAGCAGCAGGAGCGCCACGACCTGCACGCTCATGACACGAATGAGGTTGCGACGGAAGCGTCCGTCGTCGGGCGAGTCGTCAGGGGGCTGGGGCATGCGCCAATCTACGGCGGAGCAGGGGCCACCGGAATCACGGGGCGCGTTGAGCGCGGCCCGTCGGGCGCTACTGGGTGAAGTCGAACGCCGCGGTCATGTTGTTTGCCGCGGCATCACGTGACGACAGCGGGAGGAGACTCCAGCGGGCCTCGATGAGCGCGAGGATCGACGTGGTGTCGTACGTGGTGTGGTCGACGTAGTTGCGCCGGGCGAATGGGGAAATCACGATGGTGGGGACGCGCGTTCCGGGTCCCCAGCGATCCCCGCTGGGCGGAGCCACGTGATCCCAGAATCCGCCATTCTCGTCGTACGTGATGATGATGGCGCTGTCGCGCCAGTTGGGACCATTGCGCACGGCGTTGATGATGCGCAGCGTTTCGCGCTCTCCATCCATGATGGAGTTGCCGGGATGTTCGGTGTGCGTTTCGAGGGGTTCGATGAACGACACGGCGGGCAGGGTGCCGGCGGCCGCACTGGCATCGAACGCCGCCAGGTCCTTCAGGTGTGCCGACCGTGCTGGCGTACCGTCTGCGTACCTGGCGAAATAGACGAACGGCTGGTGGTGAAACGCGAAGGCGGGCGATGCGCGACCGGCGAGCGCGTCGTTCCAGCCCTCGGCATACCATGCCCAGTCCACGTTCTTGTCGGACAGCCGGTCGCCGATCGTGGGCATGATCTGGCTTGGAACGAGCGACGCCGCGTCGGCGCCGGATGCGTGCGGGGAGTTGATGGGCTGCAGGTTGTTGACCACGAAGCCATCGGGAGTGACGGCGCCGTTCTTCACCACGTTGCCCGCGGCATCGAGCGTGACCACCTGCGCTGCGGGCGCGTTGGGAAACACGGGCGATGCCGCGGCGATGGACCAGACGTGGTTGAGGAAGGAGCCACCGTATGCCGCATGGAAAAAGGCGTCGCACAGTGTGTACGTGGCGGCTTCCTTCGCCAGCGGAAGGTCCGCCGTGTGGTAGTAGCCCATCGCGAAGCCGAGCCCGTCGCTCACGGACACGAAGCGGTCCATCCTTCCACCGTTGATCTGCCGTTGTTCCTCGTAGAAATTATGCACGAGGCTGCGCGTCAACGTCCCGATGGACACGAAGCGGTTGAGATTGTACGGCGCGTTGGGAAGGCCCGCAGGGGCTGGACTATCAGCTGGCTGCGGCAGCGTGAGGTATGGGGTACCGCGTGCGTCGAGCTGTGGCGCCGCAGACGCCGCGTCCGCAATTCCCCGGGCTCCGGCAAATTCTCCATAGAGGTGGTCGAAACTGCGATTCTCCAGGTAGATAACCACCAGGTGGTTGAGCCTGGTGAGGCCGGGGATCGCAACCGGCGGCCTGGTAGAATCGGGTACCGTCGGCGTCACAGGCGACGAACTGCTGTCACCTCCGCAAGCGGAGAGCGAGCTCAGCGCAGCGAGCGTGAACGCGACAGTGCGGGCACATCTGGAGGGCATGTGCAGGAACAGAGCAATGCCTGCGCCAGAGCGCGTGTGTCAGCCACAGCATGGCCAGGTGACCTGCAGAGTTTGCGCCCTTCTGGCGTGTTGTCTGTGGCGCGCGCGACACGCAGATTTCCGTCGCGGCTCCTACCGCTCCGATCACCATGCGTGTCCCTGCGCGACAATTCCACTTCACGAGGCGATGTCATGGGCACTCCCGCCGAGCAGGCGACACCGCTCGTTCTCATCGTGGACGACGAAACACACAACAGGGCCCTCCTGGACATCATCTTGTCATCGGAGGGATACGAGCTGATCACGGCCGCGAGTGGCGAGGAGGCGCTCGCCGTGATCGAGCAGCGCAGGCCCGACATCATCCTGCTCGACATCATGATGCCGGAGCTGAATGGCTTCCAGGTCATCACCATGCTCAAGGCTGACCCGGCCACGAGGGACATCCCCATCATCCTCTTGAGCGCGCTCGATGATCTCGGCGCGATAGAGCGCGGACTCCAGGTAGGAGCGGCGGACTTTCTCACCAAGCCGATCCATCATAACGAGCTTCGGGCGCGGGTACGGAAGCTGTTGCGCTAGGGGCGTGCCCGGTTTCTCACGTCAGCACCGACGGCCGCGGTAGCCGGGCTCAGCGCCCGCCCTCCAGCGCGAACGCCACATAGGTTCCGCCACTCGGCGCGCCATTCTTGCCTCCGCCGCACGCAATCACGACGTACTGCACGCCGTCCACCATGTAGGTGGATGGCGTGGCGTTTCCTGCGGCCGGCAATTTCGCGGACCACAGCAGGCGACCGGTCCGCTTGTCGAACGCGCGGAACGTGTCGTCGTACGTCGTGGCGCCGATGAGCAGCAATCCATTTTCCGTCACAATGGCGCCACCGTAGTTGTCAGTGCCCGTGCGCGTGAGTCCCTTCGCCGCCAGCCTGGGATAGACGCCGAGCGGGATGGACCAGCGAATGGTGCCCTTGTTGAGGTCGATGGCGTTCAGCGTCCCCCACGGCGGCTTGATGGCGGGATAGCCCTCGTGATCCAGGAAGATGTCGAAGTAGGCATTGCGGTAGGGCACGCCGAACTTGTCCGGGCCGGCCGACGCGGATGCATCCTTGCCCGTCATGAGAAAGTTCACGAGGTCAACCACAGCCTTGCCTTCGAGTGCGCTGGCGAACGCCGGCATGCGGCCGGTGCCTTCGCGAATGATCTGCGACAGCTGTTCGCGAGAGCGTCGCGCGCTCACGTCCACCAGGCTCGGTGCCATCGCGCTGCCCTGTCGGTTGTCGCCATGACAGCTGGCGCAATTGGCCGCGTACAGCGACTTGTCGCTCCGCGGCACGAGCTTGAGCAGCCACGCCATCTCGTTCGCATTCACGTAGAGCAGCCCGCTCGCAGGATCGAACGCCGGTCCGCCCCACTCGCCGCCCCCGTCCACACCAGGGAAGATGATGGTGCCCTTCTCGTTGGGCGGATCGAACGGATGCTTCGTGCCGAACTCGTTGAACAGCTTGAGCGCGGACGCATGCGCCGCTGGCGTGCGCGTAGTGAGGTCGCGGCGCGTGATCTGTTGCCGCGAGAACGGGGGAGGTAACACGGGGAAGTGCTGCGTCGCGGCGGTGCGATCGCCCGGCAGTACAGCCGCCGGCATGGGATGCTCGGCAACGGGAAACAGCGGTGTTCCTGTGTCGCGGTCCAGCACGTACACATGGCCTGTCTTGGTGATCTGCGCAACGGCGTCCACGGGCTTCCCGCCGCGCGTGACGGTCACGAGCGCGGGCGCGGCAGGCAGGTCGCGATCCCAGAGGTCGTGCTTGATGACCTGATAGTGCCACACGCGCGTGCCCGTGCGTGCGTCGAGCGCGATGACGCTGTTGGCGTAGAGATTGTCGCCGAGTCGGTTGCCGCCGTAGAAATCGAACGACGCAGACCCCGTGGCGACGAAGACACGACCACGCTTGGCATCGAGCGTGACGCCGGACCACGCATTCACGCCGCCGGAAATCTTCCACGCGTCGGGAGGCCACGTCTCGTAGCCAGGCTCGCCCGGATGCGGAATGGTGTGGAAGCTCCAGCGCAGTGCGCCGGTCTTCACGTCGAAGGCACGGATGTCGCCAGGTGCGCTCGGTAGCGCCTCGGGGACCGTGCTGCCCATGATGAGCAAGTCCTCGAACACCACGCCGGGTGAACTGGCACTCACGGAGAGTCCCTCGACAGGGCGGCCAAGTCCTGCCCGGAGATCAACCCACCCGCTGTCGCCGAAGCTCTTGATGGGCAGGCCGGTGCGCTTGTCGAGTGCGTAGAGCCGGTTGCGATAGTTGAAGATGACGCGGTCGCCCGTGACGACAACGCCGCGGTGCCGAAAGCGCGATGCGGGGGGCGCGCCGTTGTTGGGATCGAACCGCCAGAGCTGCTTTCCGCTCGCGGCATCGAGCGCGAACACCTGCAGCTTGGGGGTGGTGGCGTAGAGCACGCCGTCCACGACGATGGGATTCGACTGCATTTCGGAACCGGCGAACGCGTCGTGCGTGTCGAAGGTCCACGCGACTTTCAACCGGCGAACGTTGGCCGGCGAGATCTGGCCCAGGGTAGTGTAATGCGTGTGGTCGTCGCTGCCGCCGTAGACGGGCCAGTCGGCGTTGCGGCGCGTGATGGGGGTCTGCGCGGCGCAGATCGCGGCCGGCGCGAGGGCGAGCATGGCGACGAGTGAGCGTGGATGCACGAAACGGGGGTGTATAGGGTGGGGAGGAGCAGATCCTTCGACGCGCTTCGCTTGCTCAGGATGACACGCGTTACGGCGTTGCGCCACCCGCCAGTCCCTTGAGCATGTCGTTCCAGAACGCCACTGCATCGTAGATGCTTTTCTCGCGCACCTTCTCGTTCAGCCCATGCTCGTTCCCTTCGCCATCGACGCCGGCAATGCCGCTGGGGTCATACGTGGGGATGCCGGCGTTGCGCAGGTACAGGCCGTCGCTCGCGCCCAGTGCCATCACGGGAATCACGGGCGCGCCGGGAAAGTATTGCGCCGACAACCTGTCGAGCAGCGCGATGAGCTCCGGTCGGAGTGGCGACGGATCGCTCGGTACCGGCGCGTGATCCAACGTCACCGTCACGGAATCGCCAGCGATACCACGGATGATGCGCTCCACCTCTGCCGGAGAATCATTCGGCAGCATGCGACAGTTCACCGTGGCGCGCGCGCGCTGCGGCAGCGCGTTCTCGGCATGTCCACCCTGCAGCATGGTGGCCACGCAGGTGGTGCGGAACAGGGCATTGAACGACGGGTCGCGCGACAACCGCACCATGGCGGCCTGCGCCTCCGCGCCTGTCGTCGCAGTGCCGTAGCCGCTCGCGATGCTGCGCATGTCCGCGGCGGTGTCCGGTGCGTAGAGTGCAGCGGAGCGCTCCAGCTGCGTGCGCGTGACCTCGTTGAGCTTCGGTGCGAACGTGTACGACTCGAGCCGCGAGAGCGCGTGACTCAGCGCATAGATCGCGTTGTCGCGTCGCGGGCGGGAACTGTGCCCCCCCGGGTTGGTTGCGTCGAGATGGAAGGTGACGAACACCTTTTCGCTTGCATCCACGTCGAACGACCGCGCCTTGCCGTTGGCGAGCGACACACCGCCGCCGTCCGTGTTCAGCGCGTACTCGGCATCGATGAGCGGACGCGCGTGGGCAAGCACCCACTGCATGCCCTTCTCGGCGGTGGTTTCTTCGTCTGCGGTGAACAGGGCGATGATGTCGCGGTCAGGCGACCAGTGCTCGCGCCGCCAACGGATGAGGTTCGTGATGAGGACCGTCACGCCCGACTTGTCATCGGCGGCGCCACGGCCGAGGAAGTAGCCGTTCCCGCGACGGAGCACGAAGGGGTCATGGGTCCAGTCTGCCTTGTTCGCCTCGACGACGTCGAGGTGTGCCGCGAGGAGAATCGGCTTCTTGCCCGTGGCATGACCGCGCAAGCGGACGATGAGGTTCTGGTTCTTCGAGTCGGCACCGACGATGTGGATGTCGCCGGTGGGGTAGCCCGCGGCAAGCAGTCGTGTCCGAAACTTGCGCGCGAGGGCTGTAGTGCTCCCTGACGACGCAGTGGTATTGGTATTGACGGCTTCGGTGAGCACGTCGGCTGCGAGTCGCTGGTACTGTTCCGGCAGCGTGGTCGCTGCCTGCGCGCCGGCAGCGGCAAGTGCAAAAAAGGAAACGAGCAGTGCGAACGAGTAACGCATTGAACGTCTGCGGTGGAAGGTTTCTGCGATCAAGCGCCGCAGAGTGCTGTTGCAGTGGTGCTTGTACTGCGTTGGCTACTGGGTACTCCGTACTACGAGTCTGGCGTGTGTACTCTCAGCTCGAATAGTACGAAGCATTCTCGTCGATATAGCCTTTGGTAAGATCACAGCCGAACGCCGTCGCCTCCCCGGCCCCCGCGCCGAGCGACACCACGATGTCCACCGTCTCCACGGCAAGCGCATCGCGCACCACCGCGTCATCGAACGGTAGCCGCGCCCCGCTCGCCACCACCTGGTAGCCGTTGATCCATGCGTCTGTGGTCTCGGGGTGGATGTCGCAGTCGAAGCACTTGCCCACCGCCATCAGCAACCGGCCCACGTTGGGATCGGCACCGTGCACCATGGTCTTCACCAGCGGCGAGTTGACGATGGACTTGGCCACGCGTCGTGCGTCCTCGTCGCTCGTGGCGCCACGAACACCCACACGCAGCAGGTGCTCCGCACCTTCGCCATCGCGGGCCAGCAGCTCGGTCATGCGCACGCAGCCTTCCACGAGCGCGGTGAAGAACGGGATCTCCTCCACCGGTCCCGCGAGCCCGTTGGCGAGGATGGCACACGTGTCGGATGTGCTGGTATCCCCATCCACGGACAGCATGTTGAAGCTCACGTCCACCGCCACGCGCAGCATGCGATCGAGGGACTCGGCGTCGAATGCCGCGTCGGTGAAGATGTAGGACAGCATGGTGGCCATGTTCGGCTCGATCATGCCCGAGCCCTTGGCCACCCAGGTGATGGTGGCGTCGCCGACGCTCGACGAGAGCGCCTTCGCGTAGGTATCGGTGGTCATGATGCCCTCGGCACCAACGAGCGGATCGTCCTGCAGATCGGCTGCCATGCCCACGATGCCGGTTTCGATTTTCTCGATGGGAAGCGGGACGCCGATCACCCCCGTTGAGCTCACGAGCATCCTGTCGGCGGTAGTCCCCAGTTCCGTGGCCGCCGCCGCGGCCATGCGCTGCGCATGCTCGACCCCCGCAGCCCCCGTGGCCACGTTGCTCACCTTGCTGTTGATGATCACGCCGCGCAGCACACCGCCCTTGATGGTCTCACGGCCGAGCACCACGGGTGCGCCCGGAAAGTGATTGCGGGTGAACACCGCAGCCGCAACCGCATCGACGTCGCTTGCGAACAGCGCGACGTCTTTCGCCGAGGGCTTGAGCCCCACGTTGCGGCTGGCGCAGCGGAAGCCGCGGGGAAAGCGAGGACGATCGTGAAATGGCATGCGACGAATCTAGGCAGGAGACGGGGGACGGGGGACAGGGGACGGGGGACAGGGGACGGGGAACGGAATTCGGGGGACGAGAGACAAGGCACCGCAGCATCGACGCACGTTCTCACGTTCCTTATTCCGCCGACACGGTGCGCTCCGACGCCCACGCCCGGAGCGCCAGCAGGCGCTCGGCCATGATGCGCGACAGGGGGCGCGTCTTGGCGCTCTCCTGCACCAGCGCGTCGGTGGTGAGCGGGCGGCCATCCGCGAACACGGTGTACAACGCCGACACGATGCTCTCCTCTATCTCTGCGCCACTGAAGCCGTCCGTTGCTGCCGAGAGGCCCGCCAGGTCGAATCGCGTGACATCCTGCTTCCGTTTCTGCAGGTGGATGCGGAAGATGTCCTCGCGTGCCGGCGCGCCGGGCAGGTCCACGAAGAAGATCTCGTCGAACCGGCCCTTGCGGATGAATTCCGGCGGCAGTTTGGATACGTCGTTCGACGTGGCCACCACGAACACGTCGCCCTTCCGGTCCTGGAGCCACGACAGGAAGCTGCCGAACACGCGGCCGGACACGCCGCCATCGGCGTCGCCATTCACCGAGGCGAACGCCTTCTCCAGTTCGTCGATCCACAGGACGATCGGCGCCATGCGCTCCGCCGTCTGCATGGCTCGCTTGAAGTTCTTCTCGCTGTCGCCGATGTACTTGTCGTAGAGATTTCCCGGATCGAGCTTGAGCAGCGGCAACCCCCATTCACACGCCACGGCCTTGGCGCAGAGACTCTTGCCGCAACCCGGCACGCCTAGCAGCAGCACGCCCTTGGGAAACGAGAGTCCGAACTGCGCTGCGCGCTGCGGGTCTGCCACCACCGCGCGTCGTCGGGCCAGCCAGGACTTGAGGCCCGCCAGGCCCGCCACCTGTTCCAGGCCGGCGCTTACGGGATAGTACTCCAGCAAGCCATCCTGCTCCACGAGCTGTCGCTTGGCCACGATGACGCGCTCCACGTCCTGCGCCTGCACGGCGCCGTGGTCCACGATCATCTTGGTCACGATCTTCTCGGCCTCCAGCAAGGAGAGGCCCGCCAGGTTGTTGATCAGGCGTACACGGTCCGCTGCGGAGATGTCCACGCGCACGGGCATCTTGGCCGAATAGTCGCGGATGATCCGCTCCAGCAGCCGTCGGTAGTCGTCGTACGCGGGACCCGGAAGGTCCAGCACCGTTGCGTGCGCGCGCAGCCCATCCGGCAGGCGCAGGTCGCTGCCGGTGAGGACGAGCGCACCACGACGGCTACCGAACAGGGCCACCACGTCCAGCACGTGACTCGCCACGAGTGGATCGTCGAGATGCGCGCCGAGTTCGCGAAAGTGATAGATGCCTGCGCCTTCCTTGAGCACGCGCGCGAGCGCTGCGGCAGGCTCCTGCGTCTGCTCGTACACCGGATCGGTTGGATGCTCACCACGTCGCAGGCCGCGCGACCTGCTCCACGTGGCGTACGGAAGGCTGAGGTCCGACGCGATGCGCGCGAGGCCGGCCTCCACCCGTTCCGGCTCGCGTGTGTCGAGCATCACGAGCGCGTAGCGTGACCGCACGAGCAGGGCCAGCTCCTGGAAAGTATCTTCGGCGGACATGGGAGTGGGCGAAGGGGACAGCGACTGGCAACGAGCCTGCTGGTCGGCGCCCATCTTATCATCTGCCGCGTCCCGGCGAAACAGAGGGGCCCGATGCCGTCGTTCCTCAGCGCGTGGAAACTGCTCGACGATGGGCGCGACCGCTCCGAGTTCTACCGGATGTGGCGCGCTGGCGCGTCGGCGGGCTTCACGGTGCCGAAGAGTCTCGAGACCATGGGGCCCCGCGAGGCGCCGCATGTGGAGGCGGCTCGGCGCTGGCTGCTGGACGGCACCCGCCGCGGCGACGGCGTTGGGCCCCTGGTGGAACGCGGCGGGGCGCGCTTCGAGCAGTTCGAGCGAGCCCTCCTCGTCCTGGGGGACGAGACGGGCAGCCTGGTTGAGTCGCTGCGCCTGCTGGCCGATTTCTACGCCACCAAGCACCGGCTGATGATGTCCGTGCGCAAGCGCATGGCGTATCCGCTCTTCACCGGAATCTGCGCCACCTTCATCGCGCCATTCTCCCTGCTGTATTTCGGCCACGTCACCGCGTACCTCGCCATCGTCATCACGGGGCTCGCAGGCTGGGTACTGGCTGGAGGCAGCATCGTGCTCGCTGCGGCAGCGCGGTACGGCCGCAAGCCGGCGCTCGTGCGTGCGCGACTGGCGCGGGCGCTCGCGACGGCAATCGAGGCCGGATTGCCCCTGGGCCGCGCGATTCCATTGGCAGCAGAGGCGTCCGCGGACCCCAGGGTGCAGCACCACGTCCGCATGCGCGGCGAGCGTGCGCTGAACGACTGGCCCATTTCAGAAACCCTCGGGTCGTGCCCGCACATGACGCCAGACTTCCTGGCCGTGCTGCAGGTGGCGGAGCGCACGGGCAACTTCGGTGGATCGCTGGGTCGGCTCGCGTCGCTCTACGAAGACGGGTTTCGCTGAGCCGGCGGATCGTCATGGAGCGACATGGCCGCGCGCACGGCGGCAACGAGCGTGGCCACTTCGTAGGGCTTCATCACCACGGGAAAGGGCACGTTGGCAAGGGGCACCGCGTCGCCTTCCGTTTCGTCGTAACCGGAGACGAGCACCACTGGCAGGTCCGGGTCACTCACCAGCAGGTGCCTGGCCACTTCGCGCCCAGTCAGTACGGGCATCGCGATGTCGCTGAGCACCACGTTGGGTCGCCGCCCCTCACCCTTCAACCGCGCCAGGCATTCCAGGCCCTCTCGCCCATCCGCCGCTGTGCTCACCTCGAACCCGGCGTCTTCGAGCACGCGACAGGTAATCCGTCGCACTGTCGCATCATCCTCGATGAGCAGGATGTGACCGCCCTCCCGACGTCGCTCCATGGACACCTGCTCGCGCGCCGCGGGTGCGGCAGCGGGCGTCGCGGCGGGCCAGAAGATCGTGAAGGTGGAACCCACACCTAGTTCGCTCGTCACGCGAACTGCCCCTCGAGCCTGGCGCACGATGCCGTAGATCACGGCAAGTCCGAGCCCGGTGCCTTCGCCGGGCCCCTTGGTGGTGAAGAACGGCTCGAAGATGCGCGCCTGCGTGGCGGCATCGATCCCCACGCCGGTGTCGGTGGCGGAGAGCACGGCATACAGGCCCGGCAAGGTGTCCGGCCCCACTAGGGCGCTGGCCTCCCCTTCCGGCACGTGCAGGGACGACGTGCGCAGCACGAACTCGCCGCCGTTCGGCATCGCATCGCGGGCGTTCACCACCAGGTTCAGCACGATCTGGTCGAGCTGGCTGCCATCCGCCAGGATCGTCGGGACATCCTCGCCAAGCTCGAAGCGCATGTGCACGTACGGTGGCAGCAGCGAGCGCACCATGCCCTCTGTGCGCAGCAGCAGCGGGCCGAGGTCGATTGGCCCGGGCTCCGCGGGCCTGTGGCGGCTGAATGACAGCAGGCTACGGGTCAACTGCTGGCCGCGATCCGCCGCTGCCAGGATTTCATCCACGTCCTCGATGGGGACCGGCTCTCCCTCCTGGATGTTCATGCGCGCGAGTTGCGCGTACGAGCAAATGACCGTGAGCAGGTTGTTGAAGTCGTGCGCGACGCCACCGGCAAGTCGGCCCAGCTCCTCCATGCGCTTGAGCCGCGCCTGTGCCTCCTCGGCTCGCTTTTCGTCGGAGATGTCGCGGCCCGTCACGAGCAGGTAGGTCTCGTCCTCGAACTGCACCGGGACGGCCGCAATCAGCGCATGGCCGCGTTCGGTCCGTCCGTTGCCCAGCTGGCGGTTGAACGTGACTTCGAAGTCGCGGGTAAAGCCGTGTTCGCGGACCAGTTCATCCATGCGCGCGCTGTCGGCGGGGTCGCCCCAGATCCCGAGCGAGTCGAGCCGGCACCCTACCGCATCCGCGCGCGCGATGCCGGTGACATCGCACCACACTGGATTCACCTCGATCATCACGCCGTCGCTCACGCGGTGCAGCCCCATGGCATCATGGCTGGAGTGGAACGCGGCCTCCAGCAACACCTGCGCGCGACGTCCCTGCAACTCCGCGGCGCGGAGTGCCGTGACGTCGGTGACAACAGCCACTGTGCCGATACTCTCACCACTCGCTACACCACGAACGGGACTCGCGTTCACCAGCGCAGTGACCCGCTCGCCGTCCGGTCGCAGCAGGCGGACCTCGTAGGTGGTGCGAAACCCGGCCGCGCGAAGCTTGCGCTCTCCTTGCCACTTCTCCAGGTCCTCCGGCGCGATGAACTCGCTGGCACTCCTGCCAAGGACGTCCGGAGCCGCGCGGCCAAGCATCTCCGCCATGCGCGGGTTGATGGACAGCGTGTTTCCGTTCAGGTCCAGTCGCCAGATTCCCTCGGCCGCGGTGGCCACGAGTTGCCAGTAGCGTGCTGCGCTTTCCGCGCCCGCCGACCGTGCCGCAGCCAGCAGCATGCCCACCACGCCCAGGATGAGCAGGTCCGACTGGATGCGCGGAATCTGTATCGCGGGCTGCGGCAGGTAGCGGGCAAGCACCATGCTCGCCGCACCGTATGCGCACAGCACGAGCGTTCCGCCGCGAAGCCCTTCGCGCAACGAGATCCACGCCACGGGCAGGATGAGCAGGAGCAGGCCACCGCCGGGAAACTGCGCACCGCTCCCGATTGTGATCACCGCAACGGCCAGGACTGCGACCACGCAGAGCATCTGGGCCAGGTGCTCGGAGCGCCGCAGCCAGCGCCGCCGGGTGGTGATCGGCGCATCGGGCGATCCCACGTACACATGCTCATCGGTGTGCAGCTTCCCTGTGCGGCGCAGCAGCGGCCGGATCACGAACAGTGCGAGCGGTACCAGCAGCAGCATGCCCACAGCATCTCCGGCCGCAAAGCGGGTCATGTCCCGCCAGAAACCGTTGCCGACGAAGTGCGGTCGCCAGGCCCGCATCAACACGCTGGTGCTTCCCTGTACGATGGCGCTCACGTACATGCCGGTGAGCAGCCATGCCACGTCTTTCACACGCCACACGGGACGCGTGACCACCACGCGCCGAGAGACGACAGCGGCGCCCAGCGCATACACTACGGTGTGGACGAGCGCATCCGCGATGGTCAACGCCAACGGCAAATGCGGCCCGGAGGGCCTGAGCAACAGGATCAGCCGCGCCGCGAACAGCACGGGAAACCAGCGCTCCCCCGCTATGAGCAGGAGGGCGAAGGCGAGCCCTGCGCCGAGGTAGAACGGAAGGATGTTCGCCGGAAAGGCGAACGGCTGAAGCAGCACGTGGCTGCCCACGTACAGGGCGAGCACCGCCATCGCCAGCGCAGTACTGGCGATTGGCCCGCGCTTGCCGAATGTTAGGACGTCGTGCGTGAGCATCGCATGCGGCAGGAGGGCACAAGGGCAGCGTGATGCGGGTGGGCACGCCGATCCAGCGCGCCTGCCGCTTAAGGGGTGCAACCTAGCGCATGATGGCGGGAACCAATACTGACGGGGAGCGATAGTGGCACCATGGCTAACCGCGAGGAGCACATGTCCCACAGCCCCGGTGAAGCAGGCCATTCGAACCCCTCGGCCAACCCCTCCGAACGACCCACGCCGACGTATTCCCCCTTCGGAACGCCACGGTTCGATAACGAACGCGCGCTTGCCAGCTCGCGGGCCATCTGTGCGCTGATCTTCGGTCCGGCTGGCTCGCGCCGCTTCGATGTGCGCTACTGGGACGGCACGATGGAAGCCGCCGTTTCCCCGGCCCGCTTTGCGCTGGTGATCCACCGGGCGGGCGCACTGCGCCGGATGCTGCTGCCGCCGAACGAGCTCACCATCATCGAGGCCTTCCTCTCGGGCGACGTCGACATCGAGGGGGATGTGGAACGGGCCATGGGGATGGGCGACGGCATCAACGCGCGCCTCCGCAATCCGGCCACGCTTCTTGCCCTGTTCCGTCACCTGCGCGCCCTGCCGAGGCAGGAGCCTGGCGCCGACATACGTTCGCTGCGCTCCGAGCGTACCGTCCGCGACGCGGGGGACCTCCATGAACCGGAGCGCGATCGCGCGGCCATCCGGTATCACTACGACGTGGGCAACGAATTCTACAGGCTGTGGCTCGACGAGCGCATGCTGTACTCGTGCGCCTACTTTGCGACCGGAGGCGATCCCGAGGCTGAATTGGAGGACGCGCAGTTCGCCAAGCTCGACATCACCTGCCGGAAGCTGCGCCTGAGGCCAGGCGACCGGTTGCTCGACGTGGGCTGCGGATGGGGCGCTCTCATCATGCACGCCGCCCGCCAGTATGGCGTCACGGCACTCGGCATCACGCTCAGCGATGCACAGGCCGAGCTGGCGCGGGCACGTATCTCTGCCGCCGGGCTGGACGACCGGTGCCACGTGGAAATCCGTGACTATCGTCAGCTCGGCAACATCACGCCCTTCGACAGGATTTCCAGTGTGGGGATGGTGGAGCACGTTGGCGTCAACAACCTGCCCACGTACTTCGCAGCGCTGTACCGCGCACTCCGGCCCGGAGGATTGCTGCTCAACCACGGCATCGTGAGCGTGAGCGAGGCCCGGCCAAAGTCACGCTGGGACTTCCTCGAAAAGCGCATCTGGAAGCGCGACGCGTTCCTGGACCAGTACGTCTTTCCCGACGGCCGGCTCGGGCCGCTCAGCGCCGTGATCGCGGGCGCGGAGCGCGTTGGCTTCGAGACGCGCGACGTGGAGAGCCTGCGCGAGCATTACGCGCTCACGCTGCGCGCATGGCTCGCGCGCCTCATGCGCCACCGCGATGAGGCCATCGCACTCACGGATGAGCGGACATTCCGCATCTGGCGCGTGTACATGGCGGGTTCGGCCTTTGCCTTCGCCACGGGCCAGCTCAACATCGTGCAGACGTTGTTGTCCAAGCCGGACGGCGCGGGGCACAGTGAGGTGCCGCTGCGCCGGTCGGACCTGCTTGCGTGAATCCGGCGGTTCTTGACTCTGTCCGGGGATGTGCGCGGGTGGTAGCTTTGCGCCATGACGACACGCATCGCCCGCTCACTCCGCATTGCCGCCATCGCCCTCGCGCTGGTTGGTTCCGTCACCACGCTCGCGCTCTCCCACGACCTGTTTCTCAAGCCCGACGCGTTCTTCGTCGCGCCGAACGGACGTGTGCGGCTTGTCGCACTCAACGGCACCTTCTCCACCAGCGAAGGCACGGTGGCGGCAGACCGTCTGCTCGATCTCGCCATCGTGTCGCCCGGTGGTCGCACGAAGTCCGACACCAGTGGCTGGCGAGCGGTGGGCAAGGCGAGCCGGTGGACCGCCCAGGTCGGCGCTGCGGGCACCTACGTGTTCGGCGCGTCGTTGCGTCCGCGGCTCATCACGCTCGACGGCGCGAAGTTCAACGCATACCTCAAGGACGATGGATTACCCGACGTCCTCGCTGCCCGCACCACGAGCGGTGAGTTGGCCACGGGGGCAACCGAGCGCTACGCCAAGCACGTGAAGGCGCTGGTACAGGTGGGCGAGGCACGCAGCGCGAACTTCGGCGAGGTACTCGGCTACCCGGCCGAGTTGGTACCGCTCACGAATCCCTATGTCGCCGCGCGCGGCGCGCGGACCATCGGAGTACGCGCACTGGTGGATGGCAAGCCTGTCGCCAACCAGGTCGTGCTGGCGGGAGGTCGCACCACGTCGGGTGGCCGGATCAGGGAACAGCAGGTGCGCACAGACGCGAGCGGCGCCGCCACGATTGCGCTCGCAACGCCAGGCGTGTGGTACGTGAAGTTCATTCGCATGGTGCGCGTGCCCGCATCCGCTCACGATTCCGTGGATTACGAATCCAAGTGGGCGACGCTCACCTTTGCGGTGAAATAGCCGCGGCCCGGGTTGTCCGCAGGGAAGAAAGGCGCCCGTTTTTCACGGTGCGTGATGCGCGTCACCGACCAGCTGTTTCCCTGTCGGCATGTTCCCAGCGTGACGTATTGCCGCCTCCGCTGACAGGACTCCATTCATGCCCCAGCTCCTCCACGGCGCCGACCGCTGCCTTCTGCTCCCGGGAACCCACACCGTAGGAGGCCGAGGCGCTGATTGCCTCGAGCTGTCCGCCCTGGAATGGTTGGCCCCCGTCGCGACAATCACCGTGCCTCGGCCCGGCATGGGCATCGCCATCATTCAGCGCACCACTGCGTCCATGGTGGTGCGGCTGAACGACGAACCGTTGGGAATCGCCCCCGCCAGCCTGCACAACGGCGACTCCATCTCGTTCGACCGCGTGCGCCTCACCTACCAGACCGACAACACAGGCAAGTCCGCCGTTTCCGACGCTGCCGACGGGAAGGAGTGGGAGCGTCGTCCGCCTCGCGGTCGTGACACCGTGGCGCCGTTGGTCTCCGGCATTCGCGCACGGCTGTTGAACGTGGGTACGGGCACTTCCTTTGCGCTCACGGACCGCCGCGTCGTGCTGGGCCGAGATGACGCCTGCGACCTGTTCGTTACCGGCACCGGCATCTCCCGCCGGCACGCCTCCGTGAGTCCGGTGAGTGGCGGTTTCCTGCTCCGCGACGAGAGTGCCAATGGCACGAACGTCAACGGTGTTCCCGTGCGCGGCACGTACCTGCTGGCGCACGGCGACGTCATCGGCCTGGCCGATACGGAGTTTCGCTTCGAGGTGGATGGCATGTCCGACGACAGCCTCCCTGCGCCGGACAGCAACGCCACCCAGATTCTCGACCGCTCGCAGGTCGCCCGCATGCTGGGGGGCGCACCGCATGGTCGCCGGCTGTCGTGCACGCTCGTGATCGTGCGAGGGCCACACACGGGCGCGTCGTTCGAGCTGGACAAGCCGGTGTGCGCCATCGGTCGCGCACGGCACAACGACGTCAAGCTCGGCGACGAGAGCGTGTCGTCGTCCCATGCGACGCTGCTGCGCAAGGGCACCGTCTGGTATGTGGTGGATCTCCACTCCGCCAACGGAACGTTCGTGGACGGTCTTCGCGTGTCTGGCGAACGGGAGCTGCCCTCCGGCGGCCACCTCCGGATCGGCGCGGCGGAGTTTGTGTTCAAGTCCTTTGCGGATGGGGTGGAGGACGTGGGCACGCGCCGCCCGAAGGCCGGGATGTGGCAGCGGCTGCGCGAGGTGGTGCGCGGACCGAACAGGGCGACCGACGCGGCGTAGGCCCATGTCGTCCTGAGCTCCCGTCGTCGTCCTGAGCGAAGCGAAGGACCTGCTTGTCGGTGGCACGAGCAGGTGCTTCGCTTCGCTCAGGACGACAAACTTTCGCTTCGTTCAGGACGACAAGCTGCCAGCTAGATTGCAACGGGTGACCATCGACCCCGTTCTCCACGACGCCATTCGCACGCGCCGCACGTTCGCGATCATCAGCCATCCCGACGCCGGCAAGACGACCCTCACCGAGAAACTGCTGCTGTACGGCGGCGCCATCCACCTCGCCGGCACCGTGAAGGCGCGCCGCCAGCAGCGGCACGCCACCTCCGACTGGATGCAGATGGAGCAGGAGCGCGGCATCTCGGTCACGTCCAGCGTGATGCAGTTCGAGTACGACGGCTACCAGATCAACCTGCTCGACACGCCAGGCCACGAGGACTTCTCGGAGGACACGTATCGCGTCCTCATCGCGGCGGACAGCGCCGTCATGCTGCTCGATAACCGCAAGGGCGTCGAGGAGCGCACGCGCCAGCTGTTCGCCGTCTGCAAGCGGCGGCGCATGCCCATCTTCACCGTGGTCAACAAGTGCGACCGCGTGGGCGAGGATCCCCTCAAGCTCCTTGGCGACGTCGAGGCCGACCTCGGCATTGATTGCTACCCCGTCACGTGGCCGATCCACGCCAATGGCGCGTTCATTGGCGTGTACGATCGCCGGCGCCAGCTGATCTATCGCTTCGAGCGCGGGGAAGACCACGGCGCCAGCGAAGCCGACGTCCAGGTCAAGGCGCTCAACGACCCGAGCCTCGCCGACATGCTCGGCAGCGAGGCGCATGCACAGCTCGTGCACGACATCGCGCTGCTCGACGAGGCGGGCCACGCCTTCAGCGAGTCAGCCATGCTCGCTGGCACGCTGTCGCCGGTGTTCTTCGCCAGCGCGCTCACGAATTTCGGCGTGGAGCCGTTTCTTCGCGAGTTCGTGGAGCTCGCGCCGCCGCCCACGGCGCGCGAGTCCACGAGTGGCCTCGTCAATCCGGCAGACCCCAACTTCAGCGGGTTCGTGTTCAAGATCCAGGCGAACATGGATCCCCGCCACCGCGATCGCATCGCGTTCGTGCGCATCTGTTCCGGTCGGTTCGAGCCCGGCCTCAGCGTCACGCACGTGCGCACGGGCAAGCCCATGCGGCTCTCGAGCGCGCAGCAATTCCTCGCGCGCGAACGCTCGATGATCGAGGAGGCCTGGCCCGGCGACGTGATTGGGGTGATGGACCGCGGAACGCTGCGCATTGGCGACACGCTCGCGGTGGACGACGACCTCGAGTTCAGCGGCATCCCACGCTTTGCGCCGGAGCACTTCGCGCGCATTGTTGCCGCCGATCCCCTGAAGCGCAAGCAGCTCGACGCCGGCCTCCGCCAGCTGACGGAAGAAGGCGCGGCCCAGGTGTTCTACACGTCGGGAACGGATACGCTGAGCCCCACGCCCATTGTCGGGGCAGTGGGCCAGCTCCAGTTCGACGTCATGCTCCATCGCCTGGAGCACGAGTATGGTGCGCCGTGCAAGCTGGAGAAGATCACCGCGCGCTATCCGCGCTGGGTGGTTGGTGCACAGGCGGAGATCGAGCGGATTGCCCGGGATCGCGGACGCATGCTGCTCTACGACGCCAAGGGCCACCCGTTGCTGCTGTTCGAGGACCAGTGGGGCATGCGGTGGGTGCTGGAGCGCGAATCGACCGTCACGTGGCACGAGGTAGCGCCTTGAGACCAGTCTGACTGTCTGACAGTCTGACCCGGGCGACCGGCTTCGCCGGCGCCCTCGTCTGACACGGGTCGACTGCTGGGTCATCAGCTATTTGAAACACGACCGGGTCGCTTCGTGAAGCGACCCGGTTGTGAAGATCATGACTGAGGGACGGAACGACCCGCTGTCAGACAGTCAGACTGTCAGACTGAAAGACGGTTTATCAGTCTGCGCGCACGAGCGGTTGATCGACCAGATGCTCCGACACGAACCACGCCTGCAGTTCGTTCGTCCGCACCACGTCGGATATCAACAGGTCATTCGTGCCGTCGTCGCCCGCGTCGTCGGCGTCGCCGGCGAACTTGCGCGACTCCTTGAGGATGTGCTCATGCGCCTCGAGCAGACGGGAGATCTGCACCGGCACCTCCTCGCGTCCCTTGGGCGGCCGCTCGATCTTCGACAATTCCGCCACGTCCGGCGCCATCGCAATGGCCAGCCCGCCAAGCAACTGGATTCGCTCGGCAATCGTGTCCACCAGCTCCGCCTGCTCCTCGAAGTGCTTGTCGAACAGCAGGTGCAGTGAGTAGAACGTGTGACCCGCCACCTGCCAGTGGTGCTTCTTGTACATGTCGCGCAGCGTCATCGTGTCGGCCAGCACCTGGTTGAGCGCGGTCACGCTCGACAGGCACACCTTCTCGCTCAGCCCAATGGGAATGCGGCTGATGGTGCCGTACTTCTGTATCTCGCGGCCGCGCTGGCCAGTGAGCGGAGCGGATTCCTGCGCGCTCGCACCGCGCGTTGACGACTTTCCTGATCGGGGTGATTTCTTCGGCATCGAGTAGTTCGGTTTGGGTCGAGGTCAGAACGCGGGGCTCAGCATCACGAGCATGCGACCATGCGAATCCGGCGCCAGCGACGCGCTCCCGAGCGTGCGGTCGAACCAGTTGTCCGGATGGCCGTGACTGTAGTTCACCACCTTGTAGCCAGACAGCACGCCCATGAAGGCGCCGAAGACGACATCGCTGGCCCAGTGCTGGTCCAGCCGGATGCGCGCCAGGCCGGGCAGGGTTCCTGCCACGAACAGCAGCGGTGCCACGAGCGGTGTCGCGTCGGGATGACGCCGATGCAGTTCCATGGCCAACACCGTTGCCACGGCCATGCTGGACGACGTATGGATGGACGGAAACGAGCGATAATCGAACGTCGAGTCGCCCACGAATCCGCGGAACGGCTTGAACTTGTACTGGTCGCTGTCGTGCGTCACATAGGGCCGAGTGCGTCCAAGCGGGCCGCGAATCAGCTGGCTTGCGACGCTCGCGAGCACCACGGACTCCGTGGCGTGCAGCGCGACATCCGTCACCGTGGGCGCATTCAACAGGCGCGCTGCGCCATAGACGACAATGCCACCAAGCGTGAGCGTTGTTTCGTTCACCTTGCTCACCTTCGTGGACCAGCGCGACAGTCCATCCACCTGTGCATGGGTGACCGGATCGAAGCGCCGGCTCCGCTGTGACGCGCGGGCGATGGCAGGGTCGAACGCCGACACGATACCGGCGGCCGCGAGGGCGCCCGCCGTGTACACGAGATCCCGGCGCGTGAGAAATGTCCTGCTCACCCCGCTGGTGTCTACACGCTGGGCGTGCGCCACATCACTGAATGACAGCGCAAAAAACGCAATGGTGAAGAATCGCCGCACGTACCGACTCCTGAGTGTATGGGGAACGCTTGCTCCAATGCACCGCCCGTGCCGCACTCGACCATTTTGCCCCGAATTTGTACGCTATTTGTGGTGCTCTGTTGACTCTTGACTCATTACTCGTAACTCGTAACTCGTAACTGCTTCATCGAGAGGGCTTCAGGAGAGTTCCGAGTCACGAGTTGCCAGTTTCCAGCCATGAGTTTTTAGCGATCGCGGCTTGGACTGGCATTCCGCGTGCAATGAAAAGGGCTGCAACAACGCTCGGAGCGAACTCGGCTGCAGCCGCCGATCTCACAACGGGAGAGAAAAGATGGCGTACCGAACTTTCAGGGACTCGCAGGGCACGGATTGGCAGACGTGGGACGTCGTGCCGCGACTCGAGGAGCGCCGCGTCGCCCCCAGGCGCACCACCGTGTCAGATGCCCCCGCCACCGACCGCCGCGCGCGGGTGGAACGGCGCCTCGTTCGTAGCGAACGCACCGTGCTGAACTCAGCACTCACCGGCGGATGGTTGTGTTTCGAGGCGGAGGTGGAGAAGCGCCGTCTGTCTCCCATTCCGGCCGACTGGCAGCATTGCGCACCGGAACGACTCGAACGCTATTGTCACTCCGCCACGCCGGCACGTCGCATGACACGAGAGTTGCGGGTGGCAGGCATGGGCGAGCGCGATCGCCCCAATTGACCTGAAGGGCACGCCCCTGGCCGCGTCGAGACGCTCGCTTCTCTAGCGCCAGAGTTGCCTGGGGAGTGAGCCACGACCAACTTGTTCGTGTGCTTTTCCCGTTCCTCTCCGCGGTCCAGCTGACCGCCCTCGCGCTCTTGCTCGCGCGGCTCTGGCCCGGACGCAATCGTGTGCCGGCCGTTCCACCACTCGCCGACGGTGGCGCTCCTGGTGCGGTCAGCATCGTGGTCGCCACGCTGAACGAGGCACACCGCATCGCTCCTTGCCTCGAGGGCCTCACTGCCCAGGGGCCCGTGGTGCGAGAAATCCTCGTCGTCGACAGCGGAAGCCAGGACGGCACTGCCGAGCTCGTTTTGGCGGCCGCCGAACGCGACCCGCGTATCCGTCTGCTCCGGGATCCGCCGCTCCCGTCAGGTTGGGTCGGCAAGGTCTGGGCGCTCCAGCATGGCCTCCAGCACGCCAGCGGAGAGTGGATGCTCGGTATCGATGCGGACACGGCGCCGCATCCGGGACTGGCGGCGGGCGCGCTTCACGCCGCCAATCGGTATCGCTACGACGCAGCCTCGTTCGCCCCGCGCTTTCGCATGTCCACCGCAGCGGAACGCTGGCTGCAGCCCGCGCTTCTGGTCACCCTGGTCTACCGGTTCGGCGCCGCGGGCACCGACGCGAGCGGGGAGCGCGTGATGGCCAACGGCCAGTGCTTCCTCGCCCGGCGCAGCACGCTGCTCTCGGTGGGTGGCTATGTGAGCGCGCGCGCGTCGTTCAGCGATGATGTCACGCTCGCGCGCCACCTTGCCCGGGCGGGGCATCACGTGGGCTTTCTCGATGGGTCACGCCTCTACGACGTCCGCTCCTATTCGTCGGCACGCGAGGCCTGGCGCGAGTGGGGGCGGAGCCTCGATCTCAAGGACTCCACGTCGGTCGCGCGCCAGTGGGGCGACGTGGTGTTCCTTGCCGTGGTGCAGGGCACGCCCGTGCCGGCGCTTGTGCTGCTCGGCTTGTGTTCGCTGCTCCTGCCTGCCGGTGCGCTGGCGAGCGCTTCGCCGGTGCTCATCACGAGTGGGGCGCTGCTCGCCGTGCGCATCCTGCTCCAGCGCGCCCTCGCGCCGTCGTATGCCGAACGCGGAATCGCGTTCTGGCTCTCGCCGCTTGCGGATCCGCTCGCGGCCCTGCGCATCCTGCTCTCCACGGTGCGTCGCCCACGAGCCTGGCGCGGGCGTGAATACCCGGCGATGCACGAACTTCCGCTCTGAGCGTGACCGGACGAACCGTTGTCCCGCGCAGCACCGGCGATTCCTTCAGCGACTGACTGTCCGCAATGCCAACCCCTCCGCGCTCGCGCGCCCATCCTCCGGAGACCACCGAAGGATGGTACGTGTTTCACCACGTGCTGCGGTGCAATCGCGCAGCACTCCGCCACCTGCGCTCCACCTCACTGGCTTCCGCGCGCACGGAGGCCGAACGCGTGCTCACGGCCCTCGTGTCGCCTCGCGCTGGTGGCTGGAGTGCAGTGGTACCCCTGGCAGGCTCCCGCGCCGACGTGATGCTCGTGCATTTCCGCAGCACGCTGGATGACATCGCTGCAGCGCAGCGCGAGGTCGCGAGCATCGCGCTGATGGATGCGTTTGAAACGGTGTACACGTTTCTGAGTGTCACCGAAGCGGGCCTCTATCACGCGAGCGCGCAGCTGGCCGCGGAGGCGGAGGCGCGCGGTGGTGCGGTGGGTGACGCCCTCCATCGCGCCGCGATGGCCGAGCGTGTGGAACAGGAGCGCGCGAGCCAGCATGTGCAGCGGCGATTGTATCCCACCCAGCCAGCCGACATGCCGTACGTCTGCTTCTACCCCATGTCCAAGCGGCGCGCGGTGGGGCAGAACTGGTATGCCCTCTCGCTGGAGGAGCGCAGCCGCCTGATGATGGCGCACGGTACTACAGGTCGCGGCTACGCCGGCCGCGTGAGTCAGGTGATCAGCGGCGCCATGGGCCTGGACGCGTGGGAGTGGGGCGTGACCCTTTTTGCCGGTGATCCGCTCGAGTTCAAGCGGATCGTCACCGACATGCGCTTCGACGAAGTGAGTGCAGAGTACGCCGAGTTCGGCGAGTTTTTCGTGGGGAAGACCTGCCCGCCCGCCGAGTGGCTGTCGTTGCTCTGAAGCTGTAGGCTGTACGCTGCTGTCTGTTGTCTGCCTCGTACTGGGTAGGCTACCAAGTACTCCGTACTCCAGTCTTCAGTTGGTACTCGCGGTTCCTACTGCGGCCAGCACCACGCAAACACCCCTCCAGTCACGGCCGCATAGACCAGCGCATCCACCGTCGACTTGATGGTGATGGACAGCGACCGCCGATACCAGATGGACAGCTGCCACAGCGCGAGTGCATAGGACGCAAAGGCCACGAGGGCCGTCTGGTGAAACACCATCGCCCGCGAGGTGCCAGCGTGCAATGACGTGGCTGCCACGATCGCGGTGATCGTCGAGACCACCAGCAGGTAGATGAACCAGTTCACGAAGATCCCGCCCATGGGCATGACGCCATTCGGCATGACGGTCATGAGGATCACCGGCCCGCGATTGGTGCGCTCGATGAATTCCGGGGACTTCATCTCCGCCATGCTCCCGGGCCGCGGAAAGAAGTAGTCGCCCGATGGAATGGCGAGCGGCCGCATGGCGTCCATCACCGCGGCTTCATTCGCCATTTTCGGGTAGTCGCTCTTGTGCCACGGCGATGCCATGTGGATCACGGAACTCGCCAGGAACACACCCACGGCCGACAGCAGGATCGGAAGCCAGAGTGAAGACAGGTGTGTCATGGGAGACTCCTTGAAAGGGGTCGGACAGTCTGACAGTCTGACAGTC
>JAYVNZ010000081.1:0-2904 GCA_043758185.1 Gemmatimonadaceae bacterium
CGCTGCGCCACGAGCACACCCGTGTGAACACCACTGCGGAGGCGGATCGCGCGCCCGTCTGCACCCTTGCCGGCGGCCTGGGATCGGGTCCACGCGTGCAGCGCCATGCACGCGCGCACCGCCCGCAGGTAGTCATCCTCGTGCGACTTCAGGACGCCGAACATCAGCATGAGCTCAGCGCCGGCCATGTGGTTGACGATGCCGCCATGGGCCGACGCGATTCCGGTCGCAGCCGTGCGGACGGCCGACATCATTTCGTCCAGCGCATCGGGCGACAGGCGTTCCACGAGCTGGTCGTAGTCGCACAGGTTCGAGACGACAATAGTCGCATGACGGCGCTCGCCGGCTCGTGTCAGGAGCGACTCGGTGACGGCGCCCACGCTTTCGCGGGTCGCGGGGCGTGGGCGCGCCTGGGTAGGCGTCTCCGGTGCATCAAGGCGAATTGCCGCCAGGGCAGCCTGCATCTCGGCGGCGGTCGAGAAGCGGTCGGCTGGCTTCTTCGCCAGCGCACGCCGGAGGACTGCATCGAGCTCCTCCGGCACGTCAGGCCGCACCGCGGCGACGGGCTCGATCTCCTGCGTAAGGATGGAGAAGAGCACCGCCTGCTGTCCAGGACCGCGGAACGGACGGCTGCCGGTCAACATCTCGTGCAGGACGATGCCGAGCGCCCAGAGGTCAGTGCGTCCATCCACTGCCTCGCCGAATGCCTGCTCGGGACTCATGTAGGCGAGGGTCCCGATCACGCCGACCGTCTGCGTCACGTTCATCCCCGAGAGCTTCGCGATCCCGAAGTCAAGGATCTTCACCACTCCATCCGCAGTGAGCATGATGTTGGCGGGCTTCACGTCGCGGTGCACGATGCCGCGCTCGTGCGCCTTCGCGAGGCCGCGCGCAACGTCGATGGCAATCGACACCGCCTCGCACACGGGAAGGGGCCCGCCGGCGATCCGGCGGTCCATCGTCTCGCCGTCGTAGCACCCCATCACGATGTAGAGCTGGCCATCGGGTGTCTCACCGATCTCGTGCACCGTGCAGATGTTCTGGTGCTCGAGCGACGCCGCGGCTCGCGCCTCCACCAGGAAGCGTGTCTTCGACGCCTCATCCGTGCTGAGGTGCGGCGGCAGGAACTTCAGCGCGACCTGCCGCTCGAGCCGCGTGTCACGCGCACGGTACACGATGCCCATGCCGCCGCCGCCGAGCCGCTCGATGATCTCGTAGCGATCGAGAACGGGGGCGTGCGCTGTCGGCGGCGCGGACGGAGCTGCACCGCCACGCCGGTCCTTCAGCAGTGGCGCCATGACGCCCTCGGCGAGGACATCCAGGGCGCCGTGCCCGTCATGCGCCAGGAGGAGGGCATCGACCTCGCCACGCAAGGACGGTGGACATGAGGCCTGGAGGAATGCCGGCCGGTCGCTCGGGTCGCGTTCGAGTGCCTGATGAAAGAGCTCCTCGACGGCTGGCCATTGCGAGGCAGGCGTCGCGCCGTTCGCGATCATGCAGCGAGCTCGCGGTTGAGCCATGCTCGAGCGGCTGCCCAGTCGCGCTTTACCGTCGCCGGCGACGTCGAGAGCACCTCCGCGGTCTCCTCGATGCTGAGGCCCGCGAAGAACCGGCACTCGACCACACGGCTGTAGCGCGGGTTGAACGCCGCGAGGCGCTCCAGCGCTTCGTCGAGCGCTTGCAGCTCGTCGGCGTGATCGTCGATCACGTGCACCGCCTCGTCGAGCTCGACCGGGATGACGCCGCCGCCCCGCTTCTGCGCGCCGCGGCGGACCGCGTAGTCGATGAGCACCCGCCGCATCGTGCGGGCGGCCATCGCGAGGAGGTGCTGCCGGTCGTGCCAGAGCATACGGTCCATCCCGAGCAGCCGAATGAAGGCCTCGTGGACCAGCCCGTCAGTTTCGAGAGTGTGCCCTTCTCCCTCGCCGGCGAGCTGCCGGCGCGCGATCACCCGGAGGCGGTCATGCAGGAGTGTGAGCACGGTGACGAGGGCGTCCGGGTCACCCTCATTGGCGATCGCCAGCACACCCGTGATGTCGGGACGATCGTCCATGGACTGCCCTGCGAGGTCGCGGGTGGCCCACGCCAGGTGCTCGCGGGGAGGGAAACATGCGGCCGAGCCCCCCGGACCGCCATAGCGCAGGGAGGAGACCTGGGGCACACTCTTGAAGGCCGAATCGGGGCGGCGATCGGCTCATGTTATCCTGAGCGAGCGCACATCCCACATTTGTCATCCTGAGCGAGCGCAGCGAGTCGAAAGATCCCCCTCCCTTGCGCAACGAGCCTTGGCGCTTACTGGCTCGCAGGCGAACGGGATGCACCACCTGCTCCGCAACCTGCTGCCCACATCCGACGCGCGCCGTTCGCACGCGCGTGAATCCGCGCAAGTGGAGTCGTTGCGCGGTGTCGATCGCTATCGGTGGGAAGGGTGCGCCGCGGCCCTGCCAGTAATGTTACACGTCAAGTCGCCGACGCGCGCGACGACGTCGAAATTGACACGGCTCACCCGCGAACGTCTGGTTTGAGTCACACTCACGGTGCCTCCGCAGCTGCGATGGCATCCTTTACCGCCCGTTGACCGTAGATCACTTGATTCATGGCCGGAAGGTACCTGTCGAACATGCGAGTGCCTGCCCCGGCAAGGTTACACACCATGGCGCCGCTGAGCACGCCGCCTTCGACGTCACATGCGGTGCGAAAGAAGAGCCGCCCATCGTCCAGCGACAGCTCGAAGGCTCCGAAGAGCAGGCCGAAGTTTGCGCGGGTGACGAACTCCATCACCCTCTTCCGTTCCCGTTTGGGGATGAGGAGCGGCGACCGCGTGCAGCACACGAGCGTCTGCTGTGGATGCGCCATGAAGTAGCGGCAGGTATACAGCGCATCGGCACCGAGCAGTTCGATTGT
>JAYVNZ010000082.1:0-2415 GCA_043758185.1 Gemmatimonadaceae bacterium
GCGAGCAGGTAAGGCACGGCGATGCGCAGCGTCTGCGCGAGGAAGTCCATGGCGTTCATGCGTCCGCCCTCCGCCGTCCGCCGCGCAGCAGGCGCCGCACTTCGGGCACGGTCACGGCCACCGCAAGGATGACGACAGCCTGCAATACGTCCACCATCTGCTTGGGGACGATGGCATTCACCGCGAGCCCGCCCTGCGACAGCGTGGCGAACAGCAGCGCCGCGATCACGATGCCGAGCGGATGATTCCGACCCACGAGTGCCACCGCGATGCCGAGAAAGCCCGCTCCGGTTGCAAACCCCTCTTCATAGTAGTGCTTGTAGCCGAGCACGTAGTTCAGCCCACCCATGCCGGCGATGGCACCGGAGAGCGCGAGCGCGCGCCACGTGACGCTGGCCACGTTCACGCCGGCATATTCCGCCGCCCGCGACTGCAGCCCCACGGCACGCAGCTCGAAGCCGCTGCGCGTGCGAAAGAGATACCAGCCAAGCGTGATGGCTGCGACGATGGCGAGCAGGATGGTGACGTTCGCCGCGGATCCATGAAAGGGCGCGAACATGTCACCGAGGCGCGGCAGGCCGCCACTCTTGATCTCGGGCGTATGCAGCGTGTCTGGCACGTGCACCCGGGCGCTGGTGAGATAGTTCAGCAGCGCGAGCACGATGAAGTTGAGCATGATGGTGACGATCACCTCGTGCGCGCCGAAGCGCGCCTTCAACACGCCTGGGATGGCGCCCACGACACCTCCTCCCAGCGCGGCAGCCAGCAGATACAGCGGCAGGCACAGGATGGCTGGAATACCGGCCGGCAGCAGGAGGCCGACGAGCGCCGCACAGAACCCGCCCGCTGCCAACTGGCTCTCGGCGCCGATGTTGAACAGTCCGGCGCGCAGGCCGAGGCCCACGGCGAGTCCGGTGAAGACCAGCGTGGTGGCCTTGTAGAGCACCTGCCCGAATCCGTACGCGTTGCCCCACGTGCCGTCCAGCAACAGCTTGTACACGGCGCCCGGCGCCTGGCCGAACGACAGGATGAGCGCGTCGCCGACGACCGCCGCGAGCAGCAGCGCGACGAGCGGCGGCAGCAGCGCTTCCTCGATGGCAGCGCGGCGGCTCATGCCGCGTGCTCCGCGCCGGTCATGAACGGACCCAGCGTATCCGGAGACGCTTCCGCACGCGACATCACGGTGACGATGCGACCGCCGTACATCACGGCAATGCGATCCGAGAGCGCGAGCACTTCGGCGAGATCGGCAGACACGAGCAGCACTGCCTTGCCCTGGTCGCGCGCCTCGCGCAGCCGGGCGTGGATGAACTCGATGGCGCCCACATCCACCCCGCGTGTTGGCTGCGCGGCGAGCAAGACCTTGAAGTCGCGCGCGATCTCGCGTGCCACCACGATCTTCTGCTGGTTGCCGCCTGACAGCGCGCGCGCGGGCAACGCGGCATCGGCGGGCCGGATGTCGTACCGCGCGATGAGGTCGCGTGCATTGGCCGCGATGCGATCCGCGTCGAGCGTAGCGCCGGCCGTGAACCGGTGCTGCTGGCCAAGGATCAGGTTCTCGGCAATGCTGTAGTCGAGCACCAGGCCGCGCTCGTGCCGGTCCTCGGGAATGTGCGAGAGCCCTGCGTCGCCCCGCGCGCGGACGGACAACGACGCGATATCGCGGCCGGCCAGCGTGATGGTGCCGCGCGCGTGTCGCAACCCTGCCAGCGCCTCGATGAGTTCCGTCTGTCCGTTGCCCTCCACGCCGGCGATGCCGAGGATTTCGCCCGGTGCAATGCTGAAGCTCACGTCGTTCACCGCGGCCGTGCGCCGTGCACCGGTGATGGTGAGGCCGCGCACGTCCAGGAGTGGAGACGACGACCCGCCCGAGAAGGTGCTGCCCGCGTACTCCGCATCGAGGGCGAGTGCAACGTCGCGGCCCACCATGGCGCGCGCGATCGCCTGTGGCGTGGCACCGGCGCTGGGCATGCGCGTGACCGTGGCGCCCTGTCGCATGACCGTGATGGTGTCGGACACCTCGATCACCTCGTCGAGCTTGTGCGTGATGAGCACCACCGTTCCACCCGCGTCGCGCAGCGAGCGCAGCACCGCCCACAGTTCGTGCACCTCGAACGGCGAGAGTACGGCGGTGGGCTCGTCGAGGATGAGGATCTTCGCGCCGCGGTAGAGGGTCTTCAGGATCTCGACGCGCTGTGCCTCGCCCACGGACAGGTCCGCGACGAGCCTGTTGGCGGGCACCGCAAGCCCGGTGCGCACGCTGAGGTCGTGCACCGCGCGCTCTGCTGCCGAGCGATCCAGCACGAGGCCATTGGTGATCTCGCAGCCGAGGACGACGTTCTCGGCCACGGTGAGCGTGGGCACGAGCATGAAGTGCTGGTGCACCATGCCGACGCCGGCGTTAATGGCCGCCGC
>JAYVNZ010000083.1:0-2652 GCA_043758185.1 Gemmatimonadaceae bacterium
TTCTTTCCGGCGGCGTTGCGGCGGTCAGCGATTTCGGAGTCGCAAAGGCACTTCAGGCGGCGGCATCCTCGACCGAGCCCCGGCCTTCTGCTGCCCTCACATCGTACGGTGTCGCGCTGGGGACGCCCACCTACATGGCGCCGGAGCAGGCAGCAGCCGACCCGCTTGTGGACCACCGGGCAGACCTGTACGCGCTTGGGTGCCTTGCATACGAGATGCTGACTGGAGCACCGCCCTTCGTGGGCACGTCCCAGCGCGTCCTTGCCTCGCATGTTACGCAGCCACCACCGGACATACGTACGTCACGAGCCGATCTTCCACCAAAGCTTGCATCCCTCGTGATGCGATGCCTTGCCAAGGACCCGGACGCCCGGCCCCAGGACGCACACGAGGTGCTGAGTACCCTGGATGACTTGATGGACACCAGCGGTCGCCACGCAGGGGCCAGTGGGTTCCTGAAGTCGTCCGCTCGCTGGCCCATGCTGGCTGGCAGTGTGGCGGTGCTGGGGCTGAGTGTGTTCGCCCTGATCACATTGCAACGGTACGAATGGACCAGCACGGTCGGGGATGGGGCACCTTCCATCGGCGTGGTGCCCTTCGACAACCTGAGCGCAGAGCGCGAGAACGCGTATTTCAGTGAAGGCATAACGCAGGAGATCGCAGATGCGCTCGGAAAGGTGCCGGGCCTCAAGGTCGCGATCCAGCGGTCAGGTACAGGCCAGCGCCCGATCGCAACAGATCCCCGCAGTATCGGCACAGCCCTGGGCGTGAAGACTGTCGTGCAGGGGAGCGTGCAACGGGTGGGAAACCGCGTGCACCTCACAGCGCGTCTCTTCAAGGTGGATGACGGATCGCTTATCTGGTCGGACAAGTACGATCGTGAGCTCAAGGACGTCTTTGTCGCACAGGACGAACTTGCGCGCGCGATCGTCGGCGGGTTGCGCGTGCGGCTGGTGGGCGGCTCGCACTTGATGGTGCGGACAGCCACCGCGGATCCCGAAGCGCACAGGCTGTATCTGCAGGGCATGTACTACTGGAACCGGCGCAGCGTTGCGTCACTGTACAAGGCCCTGGAAACGTTCGCAAAAGCCATCGCCCTGGACTCGTCGTACGCGGCACCCTACGCGGGCCTGGCCCTGACCTGGTCCGTGCTGCCGTCCTACAAGGAGATGGATGTGGATGCCGCCAGTGACAGCGCCCTTAAGGCCGCGCATGCTGCCCTGGCGCGGGACAGCACCTCCACAGATGCATGGACTGCGATCGGCGACGCAGAGAGTAACAGGTGGAGGAACGCCGAGGCGCTCACCGCCTTCGCCCGTGCAGTAGCGCTCGACCCGAACAACGCGCGTGCGCGACAGTGGTACGGCGAATTGCTGGCGAATGTCGGGCGCTTTCGAGAGGGTCGCGAGCAACTCTACCGCGCCCGCGACCTGGAGCCGCTCACCCTCACCATCAACGCAAACGTGGGACGGGTGGAAATGCTCGGCCGACGGTACCATGAGGCCGAAGCCGCGCTGCGTCACACACTGGAAATCGACTCCACATTCCAGACTGCGCACAGCCTCCTCGGCGACGTGTTGCTCGCGCAGGGCCGGAACGAGGAAGCCGTGTCGGAATACGAGCGGGCTGTGACCGAGGGCCGCAGACCCTCGTCACTGGCCATGCTCGGACACGCATACGCACGTTCCGGCCGCCGCGCGGAGGCAGAGGCCGTACTCGCCGAACTGGAGAAACGAAAAAACACCGAGAAAATATCTTTCGGTGCCTTTTCACTTCTGCTCGATGCGCTTGGACACCGCGACCGCGCCGTCGCTGTGCTGGACACCGCAGTCAGGCAGTTTGATGCGATGGTCAGGATGCACTCCCAGTCTGCCGATTTCGATCCCCTTCGCCGGGACCCGCGAACAACATCATTCTTCGCCCGCGTGGAGGGGGGTCGGTAACGCCATCCCCTCCCCCCACCCCCTCACCGCACCAACGCCTCCGCCTCCGCAGCCTTGCACTTCTCGGCATGGTTGGGATAGGCCTGACCGCAGTGCACGCACTGCTCCCCGAACCCGGTGCGCTTCCAGACCAGGTGGTAGACAGCCCGCTGGAGCTTGGCGATACGATCCTCGAGATCCCTGGTGGAGCTGTCTGCCATTGATGTTCTCCTGGTTCGGTAATGTGTGTGATGGCGTCCCGGCAACTTTGCATGAGGCGTCTGCGATGCGCTAGGCGATGGGCGCTGGCGTATGTATAGGAGCAACGGCATCGGGCGCCTCCATGTCCGCGACCACCCGCCCCACGCTCGCGATGGCCGCGTCCACAATGGCGTAGTGCACCCAGCGCCCCTCGCGTCGGGTCATCACCAGTCCGGCCTGCCGCAGCGTTCGCAGGTGATGCGACACCAGCGACTGCCCCAGCCCTGTGGCATCCATGAGGTCCCCCACAGTGCGCTCCCCGCCGTTGAGCAACTCGAGCAACCGGAGTCGCGTTTCGTCGCCAAGCGCGCGAAAACGGAGAGCAGCTACGGCGCGGGCGCGATCAGTCAGTTGAGCCATAAATATAAATAGTAATTTATATTCGACTTCACATTACCGCAAATGCGCCAGCCAGCGCACCACCGCACTCTCAAGCGCAATCCGCTTGTCGGACCAGGAATGATCCGTG
>JAYVNZ010000084.1:0-11222 GCA_043758185.1 Gemmatimonadaceae bacterium
GCTGCACCCATCGTGTAGAGGCGATGCGTTTGCGGATCGATCGTCAGCGTTCGCGCGCCGGCCATGGTCTGCAATGTCGTCACGACATGGAAGCGGTTGGGTGTGTCTTCGTGAACCACGGTCAGCGTCCCTTCACCATTCGACGAGAAAGCGTTGTCACTAGCGGCGTCGAAGGCCGCACCGTCCGCGCCACCGCCAATTCGAAGCGTGGTTACAACGCGTCCACGTGTCGCATCCGAGATTGCCATCAGCTTGTTGCCGCATACACTGAAAAGGCGATGGCGGGCCCGGTCGATTGCCAGCCCGCTGGGATCCTTGCACGGCGCGATCGACCAGCGCCGTACGACCTTCATGCGCTTCGCGTCGATTGCGGCAATCTGGCCCTTGTCGGCGATATTCACGTAGATGGTCCCCTGCTCGTCATCGACGGCGAACTCGGGCTTGCCACCAAGGTCGATGGTCGCGACGCGGGTCGGGCCGCGGGGATCGATGACGGACGCGCTGCCAGCGTCACCGTTGAAGGTGAATACCCGCGAGGTAGCCTTGTTGAACAGGATGGCATCGGCATCCACGGCAGCGGTAGTGCGTCCCAGCTCCTTCAGCGTCGTGAGGTCGAACTTCACGACGGTGCTGTCCTCGCCGGACGTCGCGAAGCCGGCGCCGTCCACGTAGTCGAATGCCACGCCGTGGCCGCGGTTCAGGCCGGGCATCTCCGCGAGCACCTTTCCGGTGTGGAGGTCAATGGCGGTGACCCGATCCGTTCGTGTGACGAAGAGGCGGCGGCCAGCGGAATCTACCGTCAGGTAGTCCCATCCGCCCGAGCCACCGATGGCATAACGGTCGTTGACGTGATACTCGTCTTTTTGTGCCTGCAGCGTGGGAGCCGCGCATGGGACGAGGAGTGCGGCTGTGCAGAGCGCTGCGACCGACCTGGCGATGGGCATCGTACGATGGGATGAGGTAAGTGGTGCGGCGAACCTACGCTGTAATATTACCCCTGCTCGTGAACGTCGTTGGTCAGGTCAATGTGTTCCCACTCGAGTGCTTGCTCTGGACAGGAGCGCCCCTGCGCTCGCATCAAAGAGGCGGCGCAATCCAATCAGTCCGAGCGTGTTCGGTACCGCTTTCGGACGGCAGATATGGCGCGCTCGATCAGCCCCTGCCGGTCCGCCAGCGTGGCGATCTCCCATGCGATGTTCGCACGCGCGCGTTCGTCCCAACGGTGTCCCCCTTCCGTCGTGAGAAAGAGATGCGGCATGTCCAATGTGCGGCGCAGGAACTCCAGGCGGCCAATCCGGAAGGGCATGTCAGTGGCTGCTGCTGAGACAACGAGCGTTCCCGTGAGCACAGCGAGGGCGCCGATCAGGCGCAGGAACCGGACTGACAAAGTGTGGCCGGCGGGAGGAGCCCGATTCTACGAACTGGTGCCGCGCGCGGCCAGACTTGATCGAGACCGCCGCGCCCACCAGCTGACGCGCCCGTCGGGATCCGCATGGTCGCCCTGTCGGGCGGCCGAGCGCGCAGGGTGAAGCGATCTGGGCAACCCGAACGGAGGGGAACCGTTGCGCCGGTCTGGGGTTTTACGCTGCATAAACGACGGTATCGGAATTGCACGTGCCAGCACCGCCCGACGGCCGTTTCGTCGAGACCGACCACCAAGGACACCTATCGTGATCACGACGGCAATTCGCCGAAAGCTCGCCAATCTGGCCACGTCGCGCGCCGTGCTGGCCACGCCATCGGCCCTCGCGCTTGCGCTCCTCGTCCCTTGTGCGGCGCACGCGCAGACGGACTACTACAACACGGATCGCGGACGCCCCGTGCAGGTCGAGGATGCCTACGTCACCGAGCGCCACGCGTTCGAGCTCAAGCTCGCTCCGGTGCGCCTCGCGCGGGCGGACGGCGGCACCTACAACTGGGGCCTCGAGCCCGAAATCGCGCTCGGCATCCTCCCCCGTACGCAGATTGAGCTGGGCGTCCCGCTCGCTTTTGTGGAATATGGCGGCGTACGACGGAGCGGGATCGCGGGGCTCGACCTCTCGGTGATGCACAATTTCAACGTGGAGACGGAGGGGCTGCCCGCCTTGGCGCTGCGCGCCGATGTGCTCGCGCCCGTCGGGAACCTGGCGGCAGATCGCGCCTACTCCTCCCTCACGGGAATTGCCACGCGCACCTACTCATGGGCACGTTTTCATGTGAATGGGCAATACACGTTCGGCGCCTCCCCGGCACCGTCGGGCTCGGCGACGACACTGGGCGGACCGGGGGCGCTGGACGTGTCGCGCTGGTTCGCCGGCGCCGCGATCGACAAGGCCTATCCACTCAGCTCCGTCCTCGTCACGGCGGAGTTCTACGGTCGCAAGCCGCTGGACTCGAATGAGGCTGTGGAGTACACCGCCGGTACCGGGACCCGCTTCCAGGTGAGTCCCACACTCGCGCTCGACGGCGGATTTGGCCGACGATTGAACGGGCCGGAGCAGGGGTGGTACGTCACGTTCGGCAGCGCGTATGCGTTCAGCATCCCCGTGCTCTTTCCGGGCGGCCGATGATTGCCGCGCTGCATGACCATGACACCATCGGGGCAATATCCGCGCGCCCTGCGCCTGGCGCTCATCACGTGCTCGTCAACCTGGAGGCACCGAGGTACATGACACGCCAACATCAGGCCGCGACTCCCCGGGCGCGGCAAATAGCACCCCTCGTGCGCCGAACAGTCTCAGCGGCACTCCTTGGTGCCGGCGCGCTCGGCACGTCGCTCGCGGTGCCCTCCTCCGCGGGCGCGCAGTGGTCCACCGCGTACGAGCAGTACTACCTGCCTGGACGGTTCAACTGGACGTTCCGGAACACCTATCCCGCGGCGGACCGCCTGTTCAACGCCTTCGACTACGGGCACGCCATCCTGTACGAGCGACTCTACAACGACGCGCACGCGCCGGCGTCCGGCCTGGAGCAGGATGAGTACGACTTCATCACGAAGAAGCTGCTCGTGAGCCCGCCGAGGCTGCCGCTCGCTGAAGCCGCGATCGAGATCAACTACGCCAAGATCGCCCCGGAAGCGAAGATGATGTTCGACTGGGCGCACTTGCTGCACCGGCAGATCTACGACGTGCTCGCCTCCGAAAGCATGTTGCAAGCCGACAAGGATGCGAAGATCTCGGAGTTGGTGGCGTACTACAAGTCACGCCCGGACCTTGCCTTCAGCTCCGTGCCGAAGAGCATGGAACTGATGGAGGGGCAGCCATACTCGCTGGCCTTCCGCCAGGAGTACCCGAAGTTCAACGGGCTGATCTGGGGCTATCACTGGCTCCAGGTGGGGTTGTACGAACCGCTGATGATCGAGAAGACCCAGGAAGAGCGGCAAGCCGGCGTGGCCGCGGCGGTCACGCGGTTTCGGCAGATGCTGGAGAACGCACCGGAGCACATGCCGCGTATCATGCCGATGACGGCAGGCATCGCACCCACCTTCGCGAAGCGGTACCAGGAGGCGGCGATCATCTTCGACAACCTCCACGCGATGCATGACGTAGTCTCGGACATCCTGTCCAATGACAAGGTGCCGCACGCCCAGAAGCGCGCGGCGATCCTCGAGGCGGGCAGCCGGTATCGCGATGCGACGTCGTTTCCCATGAGCGTGGCCGAGTGGTCCACGATGGGCGAGATGATGGGCATCGAGAACATGGGCGGCCCTGCGGTGGGGATCCTGCCGGGCTGGCCCACGCCGACGCTCGCTCGCGGTGCGAGCATGCTGGAGGGGATGAAGGGCATGGCGGGAATGAGCGGAATGTCGCACGGTGCACATGCGGGCGCGGCGAAGCCGATGGCGGGCATGAACATGCCCGCGACGAGCATGCCGGGCATGAAGATGGATTCGGCGTCCGGCGTGCATGCAGGGATGCAGCATGACGCGATCCCGGGGATGAAGGGGATGAAGATGGGTGATTCCGTGTCGGCCGCGTCACACGCGGGCATGGCGGGCATGGCGGGCATGTCTGGCATGGTCGGCCATGACTCGGCCATGATGCGGCTGCATGCGCGCATGATGAACGACCCGGTCATCCGCGAGCGTATGATGGCCGACACGGCCATGCGCCGCATGATGTCGGAGATGAAGCCCGGCCAGCCGATGATGGGCGGCATGACGCACCCCGCGGCGAGGAAGGGAATGCGCGCCACGACGGCGAAGTCGGCCGCCAAGGCAAGGATGAAGACCCCGGTCCGGAAACCCATGCCCGGCATGCCCGGCATGGACATGAAGGGAATGCCGCCCATGAAGCCCTGATCGCCATGCGCCATTCGTCGTCGCCCCGCCGGATGATTCGTCACCTCATTCTGGTGATCGTCGCGCTGCTGATGCCCGTTGTCGCGCAGGCACATGGCCGGCTGAAAGGCGCATTCCCCGCCGATGGTGCGCATCTCTCGCAGGTGCCGCGCATTCTCCGCCTGGACTTCACCGAGTCACCCGACCTGGCATTCTCGTCTGTGCGCCTGACGGGTCCCGATGGTCGCGCGGTACCACTCGGCGCCACGGGCTATGCTGCGGACTCGAAGCGCAGTCTCGTGGTACCGATCGCCGGCGCCATCAATGCGGGCACCTATACGATTGCGTGGCAGATGGCGGGCGACGACGGCCATCCGGTGCGCGGCCAGCTGCAGTTCGTCGTCGCCCCCGGCGCCATGGACGCGGGGGTAGCGCCCACCGGTGTCGCGCCCGCGTCCCCGACTACTGGTGCGCCATCCGACACCGCGACGATGGCGGGGATGCATCACGACCCCGTCACCATGCCCACCGGGGCGGGATTCGATGCGGAGTCACCGCTCTACGTCCTCATCCGCTGGATCCAGTTCGTCGGACTGCTGATCGCGATCGGTGCGGTGACGTTTCACACTTTCGTGCTCGCGCGCATCCGACGCGATCCCACATCGGAGGGCGAGGCGCACGAGCCAGTATTGCTGGCGGACGTGGAAGGGCGCGCGGCGTCCATCGGGTGTTCAGCATCCGTCGCACTGGCGGTCATGCTGGTGCTGCGACTCGTAGCGCAAGGGTATGCGATGCACGGGTCGGACGGGGCCTTCAATCCAATGCTCATGGGAACCATGGTGAGTCGGACGATGTGGGGATGGGGCTGGCTGCTTCAGCTGGCCGGGGTCGGCTTCACAGCCACCGGTTTTCGCATGGCGCGGCACACCGTCGTATTCACCGCGCCCAACGGACCGGCGTCGCCGCGCGGACAGACACATGTGTGGTGGCGGCTCGCCGGTCTCGGCGCCGTACTGCTCGCATTCTCGACTGGACTTTCGAGCCATGCCTCCGCCGCTCCCAGGCTCCGGACGCTGGCCATGCTGGCCGACGGCATCCACGTGCTCGGTGCGAGCAGTTGGCTGGGAACACTCTCGGTGGTGCTGTTCGCAGGTCTGGCGATTTCGGCCGCATACCCGGCATCGGTTAGCGCGCCGTTCGTGCGCGACCTCATACGTGGCTTCTCGCCGGTGGCGCTCGTGAGTAGCGGCCTCGCGGCGACGACGGGAGTGTTCGCCGCGTGGCTCCACGTCGGCACCATCCCCAACCTGTGGGGCACGCGCTATCACCCTGCTGGTCAAGCTCACGATCCTCGGCGTGGTAGCACTCACCGGCTTCTACAACTGGCGCTTCGTGCTCCCCAGGCTCGGCACCGGCGAGGCGACGGCCAGCCTGCGGCGCTCCGCGCGCGTGGAGGTGGCGGTGGCAGTGCTCGTGCTGCTTGTCACGGCGGTTCTGGTGGCCACGCCCACCTCCATGGACATGGTGATGTAACGACGCCGTTCCTCATGGCGAGGGCGGGTCGCAATCTTTCAACAGGAGACAGGTACATGCCACAGGTCAAGGATCCCGTTTGCGGAATGATGATCGATTCCGGCAGCGCTGCCGCATCGTCGGAGCATCAGGGAATGACGCACTACTTCTGCAGCGCGGCGTGCAAGCAGAAGTTCGACGCGAACCCGTCAGCGTATGCCGCGTCGATGAAGCACTGATCGGACGCGCACTCACCGGGTGCGTACGTCTGGTCGGCTGGCGTTTGGCCACGGGCTCGACCAGGAGATTCGCCGAGGACCTGATATGGCTGCTCGCACTGTCCGCCATGGTGGGTCGTGGGACATGGGCGGCCACAAACAACCTCTCTGCTTGCGGGTGCGCTTTAGCCGCTGTTCTCGTGGCGTCGCCGACGTCCTTGGACATGGAGATGTGAGCGACATCTCGCGCATTGTCGTCCCACCGTCAACTGTCTCGAACACTTTCCAAACTATCATGTCACGCATCTACTCCGTACTCCTTGTCGCCGTACTCATCATGCCCGGTGCCGTCGCAAGCGCGATGGATCGCGGGGAAGCCCGTCCTCTCCGCAGCGTAGCTATCCGCGAAGCGATTAGCGCATCCAGGTTTGATCAGATGACACGGTCGACGTCAAAGACGCGTGATCCCGATCAGATCTTCCTTCGAGCGCTGGCGGATCACCTCGAGGCAGAGCGCGGAGTGTGTCACGCGATGATGTCAACGCCTGGCGGTCATGCCTCGCACGGTACCGCGATGGACCCGGGGAACTGGGATAGCATGTTTGACACCCAGCAGCAAGAGACTGTCACACTGCTGCGGCACGACTATCGGGAGGCATGGGCGACGAAGGGGCCGAAGCGCGCTACGGCCCCCGTGGCATCGGATACCGCCGCCGAGGCGCTCGAACGAGGCACGATGGAGTCTCTCGTGTCCGTCATGCGAGAAAGTGTGGCGCTTACTGACCGCTACCTCCCTCGCCTCCGGCGCGCGTCATCGCGCGACCTCGCGAGGAGAGTGCGTTCGTCGCACGTAAAGTTGATCAAGGAACTGGGCGCGATGTCCGGTCATTGAGCCGTACAGGTACGCACGCGACGCGGGGCATCGTCGCGCGTTAGGGGTATCGGCATTGACGCCAGGTCAGCGTGATCCGGCCAAGCCTGAAAGGAGATGGATGTGAAGCACTTGAACGTCTTCGCCGACGCCGAGCGGCACAACGAAGCAGGCCCCCACGCGTTGTCGCGGCGCGGCTTCCTGCAATCCGTAAGTGCCGCGTTCATGATCGGCAGTCTCGATCGCCTGACGCCTGACTACGCGCGTCGCCTGGTAAGCCGCGCGAACAGTGCAGTGGACGCCGCCGCGCGAACGACTGCGACGAGCGTTGATCTCGCGATCCGGGAGACCAGTGTTCGCATCGGCGATCGCATGGCGACGGCGACGACCATCAACGGGACCCTGCCAGGCCCGCTCATTCGTCTGAAGGAGGGGACGGACGCAATCATTCGGGTGAGCAACGCGCTGAGCGAAGACACGTCGCTGCACTGGCATGGGATCATCGTGCCCAACGCGATGGACGGCGTGCCCGGGATCACGTTTCCCGGGATTGGTGCGGGAGAGACGTTCACTTACCGATTCCCCGTTCGCCAGTATGGTACCTACTGGTATCACAGCCATTCGGGGCTGCAGGAACAGTCGGGCGTCTACGGACCAATCATCATCGACCCGGCAGACCCCGAGCCCTTCCAGTACGAGCGGGAGTTCGTCGTTGTACTGTCCGACTGGTCATTCGAGAATCCTTACAAGGTCCTCGACAACGTCAAGAAGAAGGCAGACTACTACCAGTACCAGCGTCGGACGATCGGCGACTTCTTCCGTGATGTGGATCAGGCGGGCTGGCGCGCCGCGATCGCGGACCGTCGCGAGTGGGCCAGGATGCGCATGAGCCCGATCGACCTCTCCGATGTCACCGGTGCCACGTACAAGTATCTGGTAAACGGCCAACCCGCCGAGGCCAACTGGACTGGACTCTTCAATCCCGGTGAGCGTGTGCGGCTGCGCTTCATCAACTCTGGCGCAGGGACCAACTTCGACGTTCGCATCCCCGGACTGGAAATGACCGTGGTGCAGGTCAACGGACAGTACGTGCAGCCGGTCACGACCGACGAGCTCCGAATCGCGATCGCCGAGACATACGATGTTATCGTGCGCCCGGCCGGAGATCAGGCGTATACGCTGTTTGCCGAATCGTCCGATCGCAGCGGATTCGCGCGAGGCACCCTCGCCTCAAGGGCAGGCATGGCGGCCCCCATTCCCGCGCGCCGGGCGCGTCCGTTGCTGACCATGGGCGACATGGGAATGAGCATGTCAGGCATGGGGGGAATGGCGGGGATGGCCCAGCCGGATACCAGCATTGCGCACCAGCGGCCCACATCTCCCGCCGGCTCAACCCTCATCGGGTCCAGCATGGCGGGAATGGACATGGGCGGAGGCTCGAGCACACCTGCCGCCTCGAGCATGTCGGGGATGAACATGCCAAGCACCTCGGTCGCGGCCCAGGTGCCACGCACCGCCAACGGCCTGCGCGCGCCTGGCACCATTCCAGACCCCGTGGAGCATGGGCCGGACAAGCACGGTGCTGGCAACGCCAGTACGCCGATGGAGACGCGAAGCCGAGTGATGGAGCCAGGCAACGGACTGGGTGCCGATGGCTGGCGAGTGCTTGCCTACGCCGATCTCCGCGCCCTGCATCCGCGTCCGGAGGCGTTGCGGCCGCCCATGCGAGAGCTCGAGTTCCACCTCACGGGGAACATGGAGCGGTACATGTGGTCGATGGACGGAAAGAAGTTCTCCGAGTCGCCGGAGCCTATCCGCCTTACGCGTGGCGAGCGGGTGCGGATCACCTTGGTGAACGACACCATGATGGAGCATCCGATGCACCTGCACGGCATGTGGATGGAGCTGGAGAACGGAACGCTCGGCGAGATACCGAGAATGCACACGATCAACGTCAAACCGGCCGAACGGGTCTCGGTACTCGTCACTCCCGAAGACCTCGGCCCTTGGGCCTTCCACTGCCACGTGCTGTTCCACATGGAGATGGGGATGTTCCGGGTCGTGCAGGTCAGTGAGCGGAAGTCGACCGCGGCGGTGCGCGAGTGAGCGCCCGATGGATGGCGGGCCTGGTGGCGGGACTCTGTCTCGTGACGATCCCCGCTCGTTCACTTTCAGCGCAGGCGATGCCAGGCATGGGTATGAACACGAGCACGATGGACCTTGATCGCAAGATCCGCCTGTTCGCGCTGGCAGATGTTCTGGAGTACGTGCCGAATGGCACAGGGTCTCTGCGCATCGACGTGCTGAGCTGGATGGGTGGAGACTACAACCGGGTCTACTTCCGCGTTGACGGCAACCAGCCCTTTCGAGGCAACGACGGCGAGATCGCATTCGATGCGGCGATTGGTCACCTGGTCTCGCCGTTCTGGACCGCGCTGATCGGCGGACGAGTGGAGACGCGCGGACTTGGGACATCGAGCAGCAAGACGCGCGCGCTGCTCGGCGTCGGGTTCGAGGGGATGTCCCCGTACTTCTTCGAGATCGAGCCGACGCTCTACGTCAGCACGAAAGGGGATGTCTCAGCGCACTTCGTGATCACCACGGACGTCTTGTTCTCGCAACGGCTGATTGTTCAACCACGATTCGAGACGCATCTCGCCCTGCAGGCAGTACCGGAATTTGGCCTCGGCGCCGGTATCAATGACGTGGAGCTCGGAGCGCGCATGCGATACGAATACACCAGAAAGTTCGCGCCCTATGTCGGACTCTCGTACACGCGGAGTGTCGGAGCCACAACGGTTCTCGCGCGTGCGGCGGGCGAACGTGTCAAGACATCGGCAGTCGTCTTCGGTGCACGCGTGTGGCGTTGATGCACGCACCCTTATTGCTGGACAGTGGAGCCGTGATGGCTTCCTTCACATGGAGTACTGACTCATGAACGCACTCGTCCGTTTCGCGCGTCGTACGCGCGATGCCGTGCTCTCGATCGCGGTGGTGATCGTTGCCGTGGCAACCACGAGCGGGGCCCAGCAGTCCACACGACAAGTCGTCGACTCCGGGGTTCGGAACACCTTGCCGGGACACCCGATGGGCCCTCCGCGCAGTGCGACCGGTGGGATGTCGGGGATGTCGGGGATGTCGGGGATGAACGGGATGTCCCGAATGAACGGTACCGCGGGCATGAAGCCAATGGCCGGAATGAGCGGCATGCCAGGCATGGCGATGAGCCCCGATTCGGCCTCGGGGCTTATGGACCTTCAGATGCGGCTGTTGGCGGTGTTGGAACTCAATACACGTCTAATGGCCGATCCCGCCGTTCGCGGGCTGGTGATGGGCGACTCCACCCTTCGCGCGCTCGCCGAACGGGCATCGTCAGGGATGGGCTCGGGCATGGACATGAGTGGGGCAGCGAATTCGACGCAAATGAAGATGCCCGCCGGTATGGACATGTCCCACATGGCGTCCATGACGAAAGGTTCCGCGGCCCCATCTGCGCACGTGCATGTTGCGTCCGCGCAGCAGAAGAATGCGATGCCCTCAGCGAGCAAATCGTCAACCACCCGGAAGAAGGCAGCGGCGCTCTCCAAGAAGAAGGCAGCCAGCCGGGCGAAGGGAAAGGAAGCTGACGCGCCAGCTGTCAAACCTGCCGCCAAGAAGCCCATGCCGCCAATGCCGAACATGCCAGGGATGAAGATGCCAGGCATGAAGATGCCCTGACGCATTTCGGCGCGAGACGATCCGACTCTGCCATATCCGATGTCATCACCGCTTGCTCCGACCTCATGATCGATACGATCGCCCAACAGCTCGGCGGGGACGCGGCGTCGCTCCTCGACCACAAGTGCACGACCATCGCGCACGACGCGCTCCATCTTCCCGGACCTGATTTCATCGAGCGCTGCTGGCTCGACACGGACCGGCCCACCGCGGTCATCCGCAACCTGCAGTCGCTCTACGATGGCGGTCGCCTCGCCAGGACGGGCTACTTGTCCATTCTGCCGGTCGATCAGGGGGTCGAACACTCGGCCGGCGCGTCATTCGCCGCAAACCCTTCCTACTTCGACCCGGCGGAAATCGTGCGCCTGGCCCTCGAAGGCGGGTGCAACGCCGTCGCCTCGACCTTCGGCGTGCTTGGCGCGGTCGCGCGCCGATATGCCCATCGCATCCCGTTCATCGTCAAGCTCAACCACAACGAATTGCTCACGTTCCCGAACAGGTACGATCAGGTGATGTTCGGGAGGGTGCGCCAGGCTCGGGAAATGGGAGCCGCGGCGGTCGGCGCCACGATCTATTTCGGCTCTCCAGAATCGACGCGCCAGATCGGCGAGGTTGCGACGGCGTTCGCGATGGCGCACGAGCACGG
>JAYVNZ010000085.1:0-10680 GCA_043758185.1 Gemmatimonadaceae bacterium
TACCCTTGCGGGCCCCCGTGACTTGCATGTGTTAAGCACGCCGCCAGCGTTCGTCCTGAGCCAGGATCAAACTCTCCAAGAGATTTTGATAGTAAGCTCTAGTGAATCGAACAGCTGTCAAACGCTGTCGCGTTGACAGCGTATCCGAATCATTTGAATAATACAGGTTTTTGAACTCAGCTCACACGGCCCCTGTTAGAACCGCCGAGCTACATACGAGTTCGCCTCGCACATTCTGATTCCACTCTCGATTGTCAAACAGCTTTGTATTTTATTGTCGAGCGTCACGTTTCCGTGACAGCCTCGAATCATAACCATTGCATCACTGATTCGTCAACCCTCGAACCAGAACCCAACCGATCTCGCCGCATTGTCCCAGAAGCCGCCCGCGCATCGCGCCCAGCGCCCTTCCGGCCCAGATCCTCCCATGAGAACCCGAACACTTCGACAATCGCAATAAACTTCCGGTGGAGCCAAGCATTATATATCCGAGGAACGTGGGCCGCAACCCCCCCAAGCGCACCATTCCGGCCAATGCCACGGCTCCTATCCCCCGCCAGACACGCGAACGGGGCAACACCAAACACGGTGCCGCCCCGCCGCCATGCGCCCTCTCGGAATCGAACCGAGAACCTACTGATTAAGAGTCAGTTGCTCTAACCAATTGAGCTAAGGGCGCTCGAACAACCAGTACTGCACAAGTGGCGCGCCAGGAGGGAATCGAACCCCCGACCCACAGCTTAGAAGGCTGTTGCTCTATCCAACTGAGCTACTGGCGCTTCATTCGGCACAGGCCGGCCCCTCTCTCTCCAGAGCGTCCTGCCAAGTCGGGGCGCCCGGATTTGAACCGGGGACCTCCTGCTCCCAAAGCAGGCGCGATACCAGGCTACGCTACGCCCCGCACATGAGAACCCAACAATAGCCGGTCGTGCGACACGGGTCAACTCCACACGGCGCATTGCTCACCGCAATCCGTCCCGACCGCCACGCACCACCGCGAGCAGCGCCGCGAACGCCCGCCCGCGATGGCTCACCGCCTGCTTCTCCGCCAGCGTCGCCTCCGCCATCGTGCGTCCCAACTCCTTCACAACGACATACGGGTCATACCCAAACCCATTCGATCCCAACGGCGCGTCGATAATGTGACCATCCACCTCGCCGCGCACAACGGATTCCGCCGTGCCATCGCAACAGGCTGCAGCGCACACGAACCGCGCGCTGCGATTGCGCACGCCTGCCATCGCCTGTACCAGCCGCCGGTTGTTCGCTGCTTCCAGTTCGGCACCTTCCAGCTGCGTGTCCGCACTCCACCGCTTGCTGTGCACACCCGGGTCACCGGCGAGCGCATCCACCACCAGCCCTGAATCGTCAGCGACCACGATGCGCCCGGGCAGCCGTGCGGCAAAGTACCGCGCCTTTGCCAACGCATTCGCCTCGAATGTATCGAACGCTTCGATGTGCGATTCGGCAACCACATCCTCCTCGACGCCTGCCTCGCGCAGGTCGATCACGTCAATCCCCGCCGCAGCAAATACGGCGCGCAGTTCGCGCAGCTTGCCGGCGCTACGGGACGCAAGCACCCATGCCTGAGGCACGCACGCCTCAGAGCCCGAGGGTCGTGCGCTGCAGCGCGTCGAGCGTCACGAGCCCGCTGGTCGCCAGATCGAGCAGCGTGTTCAACTCCGCGCGATCGAACGTGCCATTCTCGCCGGTACCTTGCACCTCGACGAACCGTCCCTCACTGCTCATCACGACATTCATGTCCACGTCGGCAACAACATCCTCGATGTACTCGAGATCGAGGCGCGGCTCCCCCTTGATCACACCGACGCTCACACCGGCCACGCGCCGCTGTACCGGCGACCGCTTCACCTTGCCCTGGGCCACCATCCACGAGAATGCGTCACAGACCGCGACGGACGCGCCCGTGATGGCAGCAGTCCGCGTGCCACCATCGGCCTGCAGCACATCACAGTCCACCTTGAGCGTGAACTCGCCCCACTTGAAGTCGTCCAGCATGGCTCGCACACTGCGGCCGATCAGCCGCTGGATCTCCTGCGTGCGCCCCCCAAGCTGGCCGCGCTCCCGATTCGTGCGCGTGGAGGTGGCGCGAGGGAGCATTGCATACTCGGCCGTGAGCCATCCCTCGCCTCGACCGCGGCGCCATCCGGGGACGCCGTCCTCGACGGAGACCGTGCAGAGCACGCGCGTGTTGCCAAAGGAGACGAGGCAGGAGCCTTCCGCATTGGACGCCGCGCCACGTTCGAGCGCAATGGGACGGAGGTCGGCGGAGGCGCGTCCCACGCGCACGGGATCAGCGAGATGAGGTGTGGCCACGAAGGGTCCGGATGATGTTGGTAGTGGATTGGCCCGGCGTGAGCGGAATGACGCGCACGTCCCCGCCCCATCGCCGGACTTCTGGAGCGCCGACGATCGTCGCTTCCGTGTAGTCCCCTCCCTTGACGAGCACGTCGGGGCGCAATGCCTCGACAAGGTCGATAGGCGTGTCGGCGTCGAAGACCACGACGCAATCCACCGCCTCGAATGCCGCAAGGACATACGCTCGCTCTGCCTCGCTTCGCACGGGCCGCTCCGGGCCCTTGAGTCGCCGCACGGACGCGTCGCTGTTGAGGCCCACCACCAGCGCCTCCCCACAGCGTCGCGCGCCGAGCAGGATGTCGACGTGCCCCGGGTGCAGGAGATCGAACACGCCATTGGTGAAGACCACTCGCCCAGGCTGTCCGGCACGCCACCGTTGTGCGCCCGGAAGGTCCCGCACCTTCGACGCTGGATCGCGGGGCGCGCCGCTACTCAAAAGATGCCTTCGGCGTGCGGGTTGAAGCGAACTTCCTTCACGTACAGCGGCAGTTCGAGCTGCACATAGTATTCAGAATCGAGCTGGATATGCCGTCCGTCTCGCTGGAGCGACACCTCACCTGCGGCTTCGGGAAGGCCCAGCGAGTCGGCGCGTTCGCGAAGATGCCGAAGGATGAGCGCGTCACCGTTGTGCGCGGCGAAGCGGACCTCCTGCCGCATGGAATCCTGGTACTCGTAGAAGCGGAAATAGTTTTCGCCGATGCCCACGCCGAAATACAGCGAGGCGGCCACGAGGAGAAGGACAAACAGGCACCCGAGTGATGAGGCACCCCGACGCGATTTCACCATTGCGACTGTGCTCCCTCGACGATGTCGTTGACGACCCGCTTGATCGCCTCGCGGCGGCCGCCTGCCTCATCACGTTCCGCGTACTCTCCTTCCGCGCGCAGGCCTTTCTTTTCCCAGATGGTCTTGCCGTTGGTCTGATCCACGATCTGTACGTCGAGCGTGATCTGCAGCTTTCGGCGTGACGTGATGGCCTGCGACGGATTGGCGCTGTACCCCACGGGCACGTCGACGTCGTACGTCCGAACCACGCCCCGCACGATGGCATCGGCACGTTCCTCGGACGCATCACGGACGCCGAGCCGAGGCTGCAGCTCGCGGCGCATGGCTTCGTAGATTTCCTTCTGCAGTTCCGGCGTGGGGGTCTCGTTGTCGAATGGCCGAATGGCCATCGTGCGGATGTTCCCCGGCAGCCCTCCGCCGGCAAAACCGTACCCGGGCGGCCGACACGACTGCACTGCCACGATCATGGCAAGCAGCGCAACGGCTCTACAGAATCCAGATTGATGGATCGAAGGGAGCGGCGGCATCAGAGCGTTGGATGACGAGCGAGAGGGACCGGCGTGCTGCCTCATTGCGGTACAGGACCTTCTGGTCCGCGGAGCGCTCGACCCATTCCTGGAGGCGGCCTCCGTCGATGCGTTCCAGACGAGTGAGCGTGTCGCCGCGAAACGTGGCGCGCCAATGCACGGGAGATCCAATGTCGGCCCTGACCAGGTTCCCGTCAACGCGCACGACGGTATCCCGCTCGGACGGAACATCGAATCGCCCCAGCGACGCCCAGAGGAGGGGGCGCGGCGGAACCAGCTTTCTGACCATGTCCGGCCCAGGCATCTGGAGGGAGTCGCCGGTCAGAACTGCAACACCACTTCCAAAGCCACCCGCCAGGAAGAAGTCGAGCCGCACACTGTCGGGCGATGCGATGCGCGCCACCCCATCACCCCGTGCGCCAATCTCGCCATCGTGCAGCTCCCATTGAAAGACGACCTTGCGGCGACCGTCGGGGAGTGCCCCGTGCGGCAGTTGGCGAATGGGTGCCAGCGTGCCGGGCAACGCAACCACGCGCGGAGGAGCACAGCCCGAGATGATCACGCTGCCGGCGAACAGGACCCTACTGAATCGTGACACGAACAATGCGATCTCCCTGAATGATGCGATCGAGTACGTCGCCTCCGGCGGAGAGTTGCCCGAAGACGGTGTACCCGCCGTCGAGATGCGGCTGCGGTGAGTGGGCGACAAAAAACTGACTGCCTCCCGTGTCCGGTCCGGACAGTGCCATTCCGAGCGTTCCCCGAAGGTACCGGTGGCGATTGAGTTCGTCGCGAATGGCGTATCCCGGGCCACCACTCCCGTCGCCCCGCGGATCTCCAGCCTGGATCACGAAGTTCGGCACGACGCGGTGAAAGAGCTGCCCATCGAAATATCCGTCCTGTGCGAGCGTCTGGATGTTGTACACGGTGAGCGGCGCATCGGACGCAAAGAGCGTGAATTCCATTGTGCCGCGCTCCGTCTCGACGCGCATGATGCGTGTGGGGGCAGTCAATTCCCGCGCCCGTGCCTCGTACCAGGCGATGGGACGCGCGGCTCCGGTGCTGTCTCGCCAGCTAGCGAACCGACTGATTCGCGCCGCCATGTTTCGTTCGATGGGATCGGCCGGGCGAGCGAGCTCTGCCAGCATGCGGTGCACCGAGTCCGGCAGTGTCGTGACGTGACGGGCCACGACGCTGTCTGTAAGGTGCCAGAATGCGAGGCGCGCATCGTTATCCACGTCGAGCAAGGCGAGGCGGTACGCTGCGAATGCTGCCGCGAGATCCTCTGGCGTCCCGCCGCGTGCCAATCCGTCGAGGACGGCGGCACGTACCGCCTCGTCCGGATCGGCGAGCATGTCTCGCAACCCCGCTCTCACCGATGCGCGCACCGCGCTCGAATCGGCGAGCGCCGCGTACCGGACGGTAGCAGCTGCGCGAACGCGTGCATCCGCGTCCTGCAACCACGCCGAGAGACGAGCCATCGCCTCGCGCGCCGGCCCATCGCCATCCAGTGACGCCGCGGCAGCGCGCTCCTGCCACCGTGTGCTGGTCGCCCATTCACTGTGTGCGGCGAGGTTCACTCCGTGCGTCACGGCGGCCAGGGCGATGTTGCGGCGCACCACAAAACTCGTGTCGGCGTCGAAGGCGCGGATCCAAGTCACCGCTGTGGTATCTACCAGCACGGGCGCGAGAGCCTGTGAGGCACTCACCCGCACATTCCTATCAGAGTCAGCGCGGGCGGCCAGCACGGATGCGCGCGCGGCTACCCCGTAGGAAGCGAGCGCGCCGATCGCATTGACGCGGACGCCTGCACTCGTGTCGGAGCGCAGGCGCTCCAGCGTGCTGAATGCGAGCGCGGCGAGTGAGTCGCCGGCGATGGTGCGTATTGCACCGCGAGCCACCTGTTCGCGCACCGACGCCCATGGTGAGTTCGCCTGCGCGAGCAGGGCACGCGTTCCGGCCGCACTGCGCCCGCGCGCGATGGCATACGCAGCACCCCATGCGAGCGCGCTGTCGCGACTGCCCAGATACGGCGTGACGGCCGCTGCCGGTACGGGACGAAGACGCGCCGCAGCGAGCAGCAGTGCCGCGTGTACCGGGCGGCCGAGTGATGCGTCGGCGAGGCCGCTGACGATGGGCAGACGGCCATGCTCGCCCAGTTCTCCGAGCAGCCGCGCGGCTTCGCGCGCCTGGTCCGGGCCGGCGCGCAACGCACTCGTCGCACTGGTTGCCGCGGCCGTGTCCTTGAGGAGACTGAGGCTGAACAGTGCGTTGGCCGCCACGGCCGCATCGCGATCCGTCGCGAGACGGCGGAGCGTGGGAAGGTGTGTGCGCGCTCCGATGCGCCCCACCGTCAGTGCCGCTGCCGCGCGCACGGGTGCGACGCCCGTCGCGAGCAGTGCTTCAACGAGCGCCGGTTCGTCGCGACGGGTGTCCTCGATGCGCAGCAGTCGCGCGCGTGCGCTCAGTGCGGGCGCAAGGGGCTTGCTGCTCGCGAAGCGGCACGCCCCCGAGAGCAGCAGCAGGCCGCTAGCGATCCGCCATGAGCGCGGCGCGAAATTCCTGCGGAATGGCGGTGAGCCGCCCCGCGCCATCAATGGACACCAGGGCCGTGTGTGCGGTGGCGAGCCGTGTTCCCGAGGCCGCATCAGAGATGAGGTATTCAAAGGTGAGTGCGCGGGAGCGGACCATCGTGAGCGTTGTCTCGATCCGCACCAGGTCGTCGAAGCGCGCGGGCGCAAGGTAGCGCACGCGTGCCTCCGACACTGCCAGGCCAATGCCGCCGGCCTCCAGCTCGGCGTAGCTGTGACCCATGGCGCGCAGGAATTCCACGCGACCGACCTCGCACCAGACGAGGTAGTTGGCGTAATACACGACACCCATGCGGTCTGTTTCCGCGTAGCGCACCCGTATCTCGGTCGCGTGGGTCTGGGGCATGGCGGCGTGCGAGGGTGGTTGGCGGATGACGCGCGAAGGTTGCCGGGGGTGGGGCGGTTTGTAAAGGCCGTGCGTGACGAGTAGAATCCGTCCGTGCTTCCTCCGCCCTGCTACGTGATCTCGGACATCCACCTCGGCCACGCGCCGGAGTCCGTGGAGCGCACCCTCGTGGCGTTCCTGCGCGCGCTGCCCTCGCGCGGCGCATCGCTGCTGATCAATGGCGATCTGTTCGAATTCTGGTTCGAGTGGCGCACGGTGGTGCCGCGGAGCGGGGTTCGAGTGCTCGCGGCCTTGATGGATCTTCGTGATGCGGGCGTTCCCATGACGATGCTTGCGGGCAATCACGACTGCTGGGGTGGCGACGTGCTTCGCGACGCGGGGGTCGTGTTTCTCGACGGGCCGCTGACGGGTGACGTTGGGGGATGGCGTGCGCGCGTCGAGCATGGCGATGGGTTGCGGGACAAGGAGGATCGTGGGTATCGCATGCTGCGCCGCGTCCTGCGCAACCGGCTTGCGATACGCGCCTTTGGCGGACTGCTGCATCCGGACTTTGCCTCGCGGCTTGCCATGGGAAGTTCACAGACGAGCCGGAACTATGCACCGCGCGATGCGGGGCGTGGGTTGCGCGCCGTTGCGGCGCGGGCGCTGGAGCGCGCCGACGCACCCGAGTTGTTGATCTACGGACATTCCCACGTGGCCGCACTGGAGCGCATGCCGGCAGGCGGTGTGTACGCGAACGCGGGCAGTTGGCTGGATGCGCCCACCTACCTGGTCGTGACGCCCGGGCGCATTGCGCTCCGGTCGTGGCACGGGTCAGCCGAAGGTCCGGACCTCGACACGATCGAGCGCATCGCCGAAGAACCGTTGCCCTAGGGCGAGAAACTGCTGGGGGTCGTCCGATGCTATGAAGCGGTAGCGTCCCTGCACGGCATCCGCGGCGAGGTCGTGTTCGGCAAGCATGCGTCGCGTGTCTCCCGCCGTCTCCTCCGCGCTGTCGATGAGCCGCACGGGACGCCCGATGGTCTCCCCAATGACCCGCTTGAGCAATGGATAGTGCGTGCACCCCAGGACAAGTGTGTCGACCTGCTCGCGCACCAGCGGCGCGAGGTACTCCGCGGCAATGAGACGCGTGGCCTCACTGTCTGTCCATCCCTCCTCGACCAGCGGCACGAACAGCGGACAGGCCAGCGCCGTTACCCGCACTTCCGGCGCCTCGGCGTGAATGGCCCGCACGTACGCGCCTGATCGTATCGTGCCTTCCGTGCCAATGACACCAATGTGTCCCGTGCGGGTGGCGCGGACGGCGGCGCGTGCACCCGGACCCACGACGCCAATGACGGGGACATCGAGCTCGGCTTCGAGCATGGGCAGCGCGTGTGCGGTAGCGGTATTGCACGCCACGACGATGGCCTTGACCCCCTGCTCGATGAGGAACGCGGCGATTTCGTGGCTGTACCGGCGCACGGTGTCGGGAGACTTGGGGCCGTACGGCACGCGCGCCGTGTCGCCGAAATAGACGAGACTCTCCCCTGGCAGTTGCTGCATGATGGCGTGGGCGACGGTAAGGCCACCCAACCCCGAATCGAAGACGCCGATGGGCGCCGAGGCGCGCGATGACGTGCTCACCAGCGAAGACTCACGATCATCCGGGTACCCGATGCTGTCTGCGACACGCCGACTTGTGACGGGAGGTCCCAGAGGTGCGCGGCGACATACGCGTCGGCGCCGGCGAAGAGGTGGTTCGCAATGAGGAACGCCACCCAGTCTTCCACGTGACCACGACGAATGGAAATCAGCTCGTCGTTGTAGGCATTGCGGTTCATGACCGGACTACCGGTGACGGGATCGTTGCCGATGTATTCGAGGGAATCCCGCCGGAACAGCCGGGCTTCACGGAGGTCGGCCATGGATTCGCGCAACATGCCGATGGCGAGCGACTCGGTGAAGACGAACAGCGCGCCCGCGCCCGGGCGTCCGAGGCGCGACTGCCCGAAGCCCGGCAGCAGGAGGGAGTAGACAAATGCGCGCCGCGGAGAAAGCGGGGGCGTGGGTATCGCGGTGAGCGAGGTGTCGACCTTGGGACGCGGCGGGCCGACTCGCGCGCTGTCGGCGCGCTGTGCCGCGGCGCGCGCGCACGGGGCACCCAGCAGCAGCAAGGCGACTGCAAGTGCGCGACGAGATGGTTGAGTCATCACGAGGGCTGGCTGTTCGAAGAGAGGGGGTGATGGCGGGAGTGCATGGGAATCGAACCCACCCAAGACGCAATGCGCCTCGCATTCGTTTTGAAGACGAAGGAAGCCACCAGGCCACAACCACTCCCAACAATCACCCCAGTACGATCAGCGCGTTCCCGCCCGGTTCTACGCGACCGACCACCACGCTGTGCGGCACGGCGGAAAGATACTCCGCGACCTTCGCTGGCGGCACGGCAACGAGGAGCCCACCTGAGGTCTGCGGGTCGAGGGCGAGTGCGACGTCGGCGAGCCGCGCGGCGCTCCAGTCGGACAGGGGCGCCGTGAATGCCTCGTTGCGCTCGGCACCGCCCGTCCGCGTGCCGGACTCCCAGAACGCACGGGCGCCGGGCAGTTCCGGAAGCGCGCGTCCGTCGAGGTGCAGCGTGACGTTGCTTGCGCGCGCAATGTGGGAGGCATGACCGAGCAGCCCGAAACCGGTGACATCCGTTGCGCAGCGCACGCCAGCAGCCAGTGCTGCGCGGCTGGCCACGGCGTTCAAGGCACGCATCGATGCGTAGAGTGCTGCGCATCCGGCGGCGTCGAGGCGCTCGGCCTTGGCCGCCGTGGCGAGCAAGCCAGTGCCGAGCGGCTTGGTGAGCACGAGGATGTCTCCCACGACGGCGGCGGCGTTGGTCAGCAGGCGGCGTGGGTCGGCCTGCCCCGTGACGCTGAGGCCGAACTTGAGCTCCTCGTCGATGATCGAGTGTCCGCCGACGATGACCGCGCCAGACTCACGCACCTTGTCCTGCGCGCCGCGCATGATGTCGGTGAGCACGGACACGGGCAGCTTGCCGGCCGGGAACGCGACGATGGCCATGGCGGTCAGCGGCTCCCCCCCCATCGCGAAGACATCCGACAGCGCATTTGCGGCGGCGATCTGCCCGAATTCGTAGGGGTCGTCCACGATGGGCGCGAAGAAATCGACCGTCTGTACGAGCGCGAGGTCATCGCGCAGCAGAAATATCCCCGCGTCGTCGAACGATTCTCGACCAACGAGCAGGCGGGGATCGGCGTGCGAGGGCACGCCGCTCAGCGCTTCCGCCAGGTCACCCGGACCCAGTTTTGCCGCTCAACCAGCGCAGCGGGCGAAGCTCGTCAAACGAAAGAGCTCCTCCCGCGTCTTGCTCGTCGACATGCTCGGGTCGGTTGAAGGGTGGTGAAGCGCGCCTAGTGCGCCGTTGGCAACGCGACAATCAGGTCGATCTCGACCATGACTCCGCGCGGAAGTCCGGAGACCTGCACGGTGCTCCGGGCGGGACGCGCGTCGCCCATCGCGCGCGCATACACCTCGTTCACGTGGGGGAAGTCCTTCATGTCCATGAGGAAGACCGTCGCCTTGACCACGTCGACCCAACTGGCGCCGGCCCGCGACAGGATCGCCGCCAGGTTGCGGAACACCTGCTCCGTCTGCGCCGCAACGTCACCGATGACCACCTGGCCGGTTGCGGGATCCAGGGCGATCTGCCCAGCGGTGAAGAGAAATCCATTGGCGGTGACCGCCTGCGAATACGGGCCGATGGCCGCGGGGGCCTGATCGGTGTGCACTGTCTCGATGCTCAACGTGAACCTCTGGCGGGGGACGACGTCGCTGCGCGAAATGCTCTGTCTACAACAGGATGAATAATGCAGTGACCGACGACGCGCGGCTACGCCAGATTGAAGAACGCTCGCGCGTTCTGGACGGTGAGCGCGCCGATGACGGAGGCATCGGTGCCGCGAGCCACGGCGAGCCGTGCGACGGTGAAGCTCACCCATGCTGGCTCGTTGCGCTTGCCCCGATGCGGCACGGGCGCCAGATAGGGCGAATCCGACTCCGC